>CAYZSQ010000118.1:0-4504 GCA_964479785.1 uncultured Methanomassiliicoccales archaeon | reverse complement strand
CCCGCGGGACCCCCGGTGGCAAGTCGGATATACAGCGTCGTCGTTCAAGGGACCATGGGCTTCCGCATCGTCTTCCTGGGGACCGGGGGTGGCAGGCACACCACCATGTACCAGGTCCGCTCCACCGGCGGGATGCTCATCGAGCACGACGGGAGGTTCCTGCACGTGGACCCCGGGCCGGGGGCCCTGACGCAGATGCACCGCATCAGGTACGACCTGACCCGGACGGAGTCCGTCATAATCTCCCACTGCCACCCGGACCACTACTCCGACGCGGAGTCCGTCCTGGAGGGGATGTCCAAGGGCGGATGGGTGAAGCGCGGGCACCTCTACGGGTCACGGTCCGTCCTGGAGGGGCATGGGGGCCTGGGGCCGTGCATATCCGACTACCACAGGGGGATCGTCGAATCCGTCACCGTCTTCTCCCCCGGCGACGTCCTCGACGTGGACGGCATGAGGGTGGACATATGCAGGGCGGACCACAGCGACCCCACCAACGTGGGGTTCAGGTTCCACACCGACCACGGCATCGTCTCCTATGTGAGCGACACCGCCTACAGCGACGAGATCGCCGACCAGTACGCCGGCTCCAGGGTGCTGCTGCTCCCGGTCACCACGCCCTCCGGCAACCGCATCAAGTACCACCTGTGCACCGACGACGCCGTCACCTTCGTGGACAGGGTCAGGCCGGAGCTCGCGATATTCATCCACCTGGGTGTCGTCATCATAAGGCACGGCCCCTCCAAGGAGGCGGGGATGGTGGAGGAGGCCACCGGCGTGAGGACCATCGCCGGGAGGGACCTGATGACCCTCGACGTGGGCGAGGTCCTGGAGATCGGCGACGCGGAGACCTACGAGGGCGAGTGGATCCCCGGATCGTCCCCGTGACCGCGCCACTCGGATCCGGGAGGCCCGGTGCGGGCCGCGCTCAGGCGATCCGCCAGACGACCGTCACCGAGTCGCAGAACTCCGCGTCCTCCGGGACCGCGTCGACGGACATGGACATCACCATCCTGGCATGGCGGGGCTCTGCATGGCCGTCGCCGTAGGCGATCCCCACGATGTCCCCCAGTCTTACCCCGGCGGCCTCGGCCAGCTCCTTCGCCTTGCGCCTGGCGTCCCTGACGGCGGCCCGCCTGGCCTCCCTCTGCGCCCCCGACGGGTCCCTGACCCCGTACGACACCCTGAACTCCGGCGCCCCGCAGCATCCGACCATGGCACCCAGGAGCCTCCCCACGGACTCGCCGTCCGCGTCGACGGTCATCTGCACTCCGTGGCGGTACTGGTATCCCTCGAACACGGACCTGCCGTCCCCGTCGGTCCTGTACACCGGGCTCACGGAGAAGCTCCTGGTCCTGAGGTCGTCCATGTCGAACCCCGCCTCCCCGACGGCCTTCCTCAGCTCCGAGGTGACCGCGGCGGACGCGCCGACGGCGTCGGCGTACTCCCTGGACATCCCCCGCAGCTCACCGGAGACGGTCGCGATGTCGGGGGCGACGGATGCGGTCCCCGATCCCGAAACGGTAATGGTCCTTTCCATGGGCCGGTCATGTCCGCGCCCCGTATAACCGTTGCCCGCCGACGCTTAGGTTAATTACCATGCCGGACGATGGAGATGGCGATGGCCAGGATAGGAGACATCGGGGAGAGGGGGATCATCCGGGACTTCCGCGGCTTCATTAAGGGCGAGGGGGAGGTCGGACCCGGCGACGACGCCGCGGTGCTTAGGGACGGGACCGTCGTGACCTCGGACGTCGTCTCCTTCGACAGGCACTTCCCGGCCGGCATGACCTACGAGCAGTTCGGATGGTACGCCGCCGCCGTGAGCTTCAGCGACCTGGCGGCCATGGGCGCTCGCCCCACCGGGTTCGTCGCATCCCTGGCGCTGCCCTGGGACCTGGAGGCCCAGGCGGCCTACGACATAATGTCCGGGATAGACCAGTGCTGCGAGTACTGCGGCACGGGGATCGTGGGCGGCGACACCAAGCCAGGACCCGGGATCGTCTGCGGCACCGCCCTGGGGTCCATGGACGGCAGGCGCCCGATGCTGAGGTCGGGCGCGTCGCCGGGCGACGTGGTCGCCGTGACCGGCCCCCTGGGCTCCCCGGCGGCCGCCTACATCGCCATCGAGAGCGGGGTCGAGGCCCCGGAGGCCAGGGACGCCCTCTACGTCCCCATCCCCAGGGTCGCCGAGGGCGCCGCCCTGGCGGCCTCCGGCGCGGTGACGTCCTGCATGGACCTGTCCGACGGCCTGGGGACCGCCCTGAACACCCTGTGCGAGGCCTCCGGCGTGGGCATGGAGGTGGAGCTGGGGTTCATCCCCAGGGGCCCGTGGGTCGACGAGATGTCCGAGCTATCGGGGAGGCCCCCGGAGGACCTGCTCCTGGGCTGGGGCGGGGAGTACGAGCTGGTGTTCACGGCGGACAGGGACAGGCTGGACAGGATCTACGAGGCCGAGGTGGAGTTCTCGATCATCGGGATCGTGAACGACGCCGACGGCCCGCACCTGTCGGACGACGGCAGGAGGAGACCGATCCCCGATGGCGAATACCGAGCGCGTCGAGTCCAGGTACTACGCCCGCGACGGCGACGCGTACGTCTGCGGACTGTGCCCCCACCGGTGCAGGATCCCCGTCGGGGGCTACGGCAGATGCGGGTCCCGCAGGGCGGACGCGGACATGCTCGTGGCCCACTCGTACGGGAAGGTGTCCTCGCTGGCCGTGGACCCGGTGGAGAAGAAGCCGCTGTTCCACTACAAGCCAAGGTCCAGGTGCTTCTCGGTCGGGAGCGTCGGCTGCAACATGAGGTGCAGGCACTGCCAGAACTACGCCATATCGATGCTGGACTCCGGCAAGAAGCGCACCACCTACGAGAGCCCGGAGGACCTGGCGGCCCTGTGCAGGAACGAGGGCCTGGACGTCATCGCCTTCACCTACAACGAGCCGATGATCTGGTTCGAGTACATCATGGACGTGATGAGGGCGGACCCGGGGCTGCACCTGGTCCTGGTCACCAACGGCCTGGTCTCCGAGGGGCCCCTGCTGGAGCTCTGCAGGGTCGCCGAGGCCATGAACATCGACGTCAAGGGGTTCACCGACGATTTCTACATGAAGGTGTGCGGGGCCCATCTGGAGGACGTCCTCGGGACGGCCAGGACCGTCCGCCGCGAGGGGGTGCACCTGGAGCTGACCTACCTCGTCATCCCGGGCTACAACGACTCCGAGGACGAGATCCGCGGCTTCTGCACCTGGGTGGCCGAGGAGCTGGGCCGGGACGTGCCGGTGCACTTCACCAGGTTCCACCCGGACAACGAGATGACCGACGTCCAGTGGACGCCGGTGGAGACGGTGCTCGCATGCAGGGACATCGGCATGGGGTGCGGACTGGACTACGTCTACGTGGGCAACGCCGTCGCGGACGACGCGGACGACACCTTCTGCCCCGAGTGCGGGTCGCCGATCATCAAGCGCCTCGGATACCTGGTGGACATCGTGGGCCTGGACGGGGGCCGCTGCGCCCGGTGCGGCCACGACATCGGCATCATCAGATGACCGCCATGAGCGGATCGCCGAGCACCGTCACGATCAGGAACGAGACCGCCATCGGCACGATGAACGGGATCATCGGCGTCACCCTGACGTCCCGCATCCCGGCCCCCTCCAGCCTGTCCAGGGTCTCGTCCTTCTCCGTGTCGGCGCGCCTCCCTGGCACCACCGCGCCGTCCTCCGACAGCCACTCAGCGGGCCAGACGAAGGCCACCCTGGCCTCCTCTATGGGCATCCTCAGGGTGTGGAACATGCCCCGCCCCCATTCCCCGCGACGGGCGTTGTGCAGGAACATCCACGCCCCCCAGAGGAGCGAGAGCAGGAGCGCCACGATCAGCACCGAGATCGCAGGGTTCAGCACGTAGGCCTCCGGATACGCCTGGTTCCAGAGCACCGGCGTCCAGGACGACTCCGGCAGCACGGGGAAGGCTATGGCCAGGGACATGACGCACTTCGCATCCGCGCCGCCGGCGAGCATCCCCGTCTGATACATCAGATATGCCAGGGCGAATGTGACCGGCACCATCAGCCCGGAGACCGCCGCCTCCCCCCAGGGGTCCGACATCCACGCTGAGACGTACATCAGCGCGGACAGTGCCAGCACGGGCACGGCCCTGATCCCGGACAGCCTCTCGGACAGCATGAACGCCGTCAGGGCCAGCGAGCCCAGCGCCACCAGCGCGGACGCGGTCGGATCCCCCGTCGGGAATGCTATCTGGAACAGCACCCCCCATGCGCAGATGACGAGCCAACAGCGGTCCGGGACCTCCCTGGACACCGCGTCCCGGTACGCCGCATAGATCATGACCGATGCGGGAACCGACAACCAGATCGACGCGAGCAGGGGGTCCATGGTGAGGCATCCACCGTCGAGGGGAAAACGGTGTCGGAGTTTCGGGACAGGCGCAGGGGCCGACTCATTCCTTATATACGGGCTGTCCGTGCTTGATTCATGAACA
>CAYZSQ010000117.1:0-4647 GCA_964479785.1 uncultured Methanomassiliicoccales archaeon | reverse complement strand
GTATTTAAAATTAACTCATCACTTAACATCGTTAGATACGGGTTTCGAACAAATTTCGGATTTCCTAAAAATGGGCCTGTACGAAGGCTTATATTGGGCATAGTCATAGGGAGGTTAGCCTGCCTACGTAGCTTACGGATGGATGGAAACGCTACGGAGGAGTGCGAAATCTCGGGGGAGAAGATTGACTAGGAAACCGTATGACGTCAGCGTGAGCTATGCGCGGAAGTTCGCCATGCCACGTCTGCTGGATAATCTGACTGGGGATGCGGCCATGAGTGTCTATTGCCAGTGCGGTCACATCGTTATCCTGGATCGTGCGGAGATGAAGGTCAAGCTGAATCTCGGTAAGGAACTCGAGTGCATGAGTTGCAGAAACGCCCGCATCTCCAAGGAGATCGACGCCCTCAACGATCACTTCAACGGCATCGAGGAAGTGGAGGATTGGCTCCTCTGAGCCGACTCTTGAAACTTTAATCTAATAAATTTAGATTGTAACACGAATTATTTTTTCCGTGTTACTATAAAAACCCCATGTGGGCCGGTTCACTTCTGGGTCTCCGGGCCCTTCTTCGCCTCGGGCTTCCTGGACTTGGACCCCTTCCGCTTTCCGGCGCAGTCGGGGTTGATGCACTCCTCGGTGGAGCCCATGAGGATGATCGGGGCCCTGCAGATGGCGCACTGCCTCCCGGCGTAGGAGATGCTCCCCCTGGGCCTGAGCGGGTACGTCTGCGTGCAGGCGGGCCACTCGGAGCACCCGGCGAACCTCTTCCCGGTCTTGGAGTACATTATTCTCATCCTGCCCTTGCCGCACGCGGGGCAGAGGCCCAGGTCGTTCTTCTCGGTGTTGCTGGAGCACTTGGGGTCTATGCACTGCACCGAGGGCGGGTTGCCCTTCCTGATGATCCTCAGCTGCGGGAGTCCGCAGACCGGGCAGGCGGTGTCCACGGTCTGGATGAGGGCCCCCCTGGGGACGGGGTAGGCGCGCTTGCACTCCGGGTATCCGTTGCATCCGATGAAGTTCCCGTTCTTGGAGCGCTTGATCGTCATGTTGTTGCCGCAGCTGGGACACACCCCGATGTGCTGCTGGGAGTGGAGGGCGCTCTTGATCTCGGAGCCGATCTCCTCGGAACCCTCGGATATCTGCACCGCCACCTTGTGGAGCATGTCCTGGGACTCGGTGACCACGGAGTCCAGGGTCCTCTCCCCGTCGCTTATCTTCAGCATGTCCGACTCCAGACGGGCGGTCATGTCCGGCTCCGTGATGCCGCCGCCGTGGTTCTCCAGCGCCCTGGTGAGGGCTATCCCGCTGGGCGTGGGGATCATGTAGTTGCCCTGGACGTAGTTCCTGGAGTACAGCTTGCCGATGATGTCGTGCCTGGTGGACTTGGTCCCCAGCTGGAGCCTGTCCATCTCCTGGATCAGGGATCCCTGGTTGTACCTGAAGGGGGGCTTCGTCTCGGACTCCACCACGTTAATGGACCTTATGTCCACAGCGTCTCCGACCTTGAGTGCCGGGAGCCTGCTGTCGGCGGACTTCATGTACTTGCCGTAGTACTTCTTCCAACCCTTCTTCCTCAGGACGTACCCCTCGGCGTCGAACAGCTCCCCGCCGACGTCGATTGTGCATTTGGTGACCTCGGCCTCGGCGTTGGGGGCCACGGTGGCCAGGAACCTCCTGACGATGAGCTCGTACAGCTTCCACTTGTCGCCCTTCATCTTGTCGGCCGACGCGGCGGCCGTGGGGTAGATGGGAGGGTGGTCGGTGGTGCGCCTCTTGCCCTTGGAGGGTACGATCTTCTCCTGTGCCAGGATCTCCTCGGCCTCCGCCTTGAAGTCCCCGTCCTTCAGCTTCTCCAGCACCGATCTGAGGTTCAGGGTCTTGGGGTACTCCGTGTTCTCCGTGCGGGGGTACGAGATGTACCCGCCGGTGTACAGGTCCTCGGCCAGCTTCATGGCGGTGGTGGGGGGTATCCCGATCTTGTTGGCCTCCACCTGCATCATGGTGGTGTCGAAGGGCGCGGGCCTGTACTCCTCCTTGGTGTCGACCTCGTAGGATGTGACGGTGCCCTCGCCGTGTCCGGACACCGTCGAGAGAATGGCCTCGGCCTCGTACTTGTCCCAGAACGGGTTGGACCGATGGGACCCCCTGAACGCGAGGATGCCGAACTTCCCGACGATCTCCCAATAGGGGCTGGGGACGAAGCTCTCGATCTCCTCGTGCCTGTCCACCAGCAGTTTGAGGGTGGGGCTCTGGACCCTGCCCACGGACATGAAGTTCTTGCCCACCTGTCCCGACGACAGGGATATGAGCCTGGTGAGGACGGCACCCCAGGCCAGGTCGATGATCTGCCTGGCCTCGGCGGCGTCCGCCAGCCTCTTGTCCGGGTCGGTGAGGTTGGCGAAGGCGCTCTCCACCTCCCCCTTGGTCAGGGCGCTGAACTTGGCCCTGCGGACCTTGGAGATGTCGGCCCCCGCCTCGCGGACGGTCTCCATGCCGATGAGCTCCCCCTCCCTGTCGTAGTCGGTGGCGATGATGATCTCGTCCGCCGTGGCGGCGAGCTCCTTGATCATGTTGAGGATGGACTTGACCCTCACGGTCTTGACCTGGGGCGCGTACACCAGGTCCACCGGCGACATGCTGCTCCAGTCGTTGTACTCCTTGGGGTAGTCCAGTTCGATGATGTGCCCCCTGAGGCTCACAACATCGTATTCGTCGCCCCCGGACTCGAAGGATATCACCGTGACCCCCCCGGTCGTCGAGGAGCGGGACTTGCCATCGGACAGGATCGTGGAGATCCTCCTGGCGGCGTTGGCCTTCTCGGTGATAATCAGCTTCTTCATCGTCGGCTGACTGCCTTTCTCATTATTAGAAGGTACTGTTGGCGTCCGCGGGGGCGGGATGGAACCACTGTCCGCCCCGCGTCCATCTCTGGCACCCATTATATCCGCCCCGCGGGGTGTCCCGCCATGGTCCGTCAAGACGAGTTCCTGGAGTACCTCGCGGGGATCCCCGGCGTAGTCGACGCCAGGCCCCTGGACAGGGAGGTGCTCGGGAGGGTGGCGGACATCGAGGGGTCCATCGACAGGGTGTCCGGCGGGCTGAGGATGGAGAACCCCGGCATACTGACCTGCGCGTCCAGGGCCTCCGTGTTCGTGATGAGCTGCGGGCCCGACTTCGCGAGGCCGTCCGAGGTCACCATGGAGATGGTGGACGACAACGGGGTGGTGGTGGGCCACGACGTGACCCCGTCCATGGAGCCGGCGTTCCGCGGCAGGGGCGACGTGATATGGGTGGCGGATTCCTTCGTGATGTACACGTCCAGGATCACATGCTGCGACGTCAGGATGGTCCTGCGCGCAGGGAGGCTGGACCCCGGCGGGGCCCCGGAGGGTCTGGAGCCGTGGGTGTTCTATCCGTCGAGGACGTCGGCGGAGTACCTCAACGGGGTCTTCGGGTTCACCGGCAGGGGGATGTCCACCGTGGTGGTGGGGGTCGACGGTCTGGCCTCGGTTCCGGTGGCCGATGTGGTGGAGGTTGCCGCTGGAGGGGGCCGCCATGGTGAGCCTGCCCCTGAGGACGCCCTTTATCGACGTTATCTCGTTGGCGAAGGACTTCAGGTCGCCCAGTCTCCCCTCGCAGATGAGGATCTCCATGCACTTGTCGTGGTCCAGGTGTATGTGGACGGACGTGTTGACCAGCGACTGGTGGTCGTGCTGGAGGTCGGTCAGCTTGTCCCCGACGGAGCTCATGGTGTGGTCGTAGACCATGACGATCGTCCCCACCATCCACTCGTCCTCGTTCTTCCATTCGTTCTCCGCCAGGGAGTCCCTGACCAGGTCCCTGATGGCCTCGGACCTGCTGACGTACCCCTTCTTGGATATCGATTCGTCGAACGCTCTCAGAAGCTCGGGCTCCAGGGAGACCCCGATGCGTGTAACCCCGTCCATGCCGATGGTATCGGCGGAGCCGTAATAACACTTTTCGATGCGAGTGTGCGCGTTCGGCGTGTACGCGGAGGCACCCGCGCGTGCATTCGGATGCAACACCCGATGGATCGGGGTCGACGGGATCGGACGCACTCTTATATGAGCAGGTCCCGATATCAACCGCATGTCGGTCGAAATCGAGAATCTGGAGCGCGCTATCGTCTCCGCTATAAGGGCAGGTGTCGAGGATCAGGACGTCGCCGTGGCGTTCTCGGGAGGACTCGACTCCGGTCTCGTCGCCGCGGTGGCCAAGGACTACGCCAAGAGCGTGACACTGTACACCTCCGGGAAGGACCAGTCCTACGACGTGGTCATGGCCCACGAGATGTCCGAGAGGCTGGGCCTCCCGTGGCTCCACATCCCCATCACCAAGGACAACATCGAGGTCAGGCTCAGGGAGATGATCTCCATCACCAGGACCTCCAGCCCCCTGACGCTATCCTTCGAGCTCCCGCTGTTCTTCGTGTGCAGGACCGTCCACGAGAAGTACATCCTGGGCGGACAGGGTTCCGACGAGCTGTTCTACGGCTACAACAAGTACGTCGGCATGGCCGACGAGGAGCTGGTCAGGACCAGGAAGGCCGACCTCGGGAAGCTCATCTCGTCCACCATCCCCCACGAGACCATCGTGGCCGACCATTTCGGCAAGAAGATCCT
>CAYZSQ010000116.1:0-4669 GCA_964479785.1 uncultured Methanomassiliicoccales archaeon | reverse complement strand
GGAGCCCGGTCCGACCCCTGGGTGCGACAACCATTTTAGCTGGCAACAGATTCTTCCGACCATGACCAAGGTATCCCCATCCATGCTCTCCGCCGACTTCTCCAGGCTGGGGGAGGAACTCGAGCGCGTCGACAGGGCCGGCGCCGACTGGGCCCACCTGGACGTCATGGACGGGATGTTCGTTCCCAACATCACATTCGGGGCGCCGGTCATCCGGGCCATCAGGAACCGCTCCGGGATACCATTCGACGCCCATCTCATGATCGAGGACCCGGCCAGGTACATCGACGACTTCGCCGACGCCGGATGCGACCTGATCACCGTCCACTGCGAGGCCAAGGGCGACATCGACGGCGCGCTGGACAGGATCAAGGAGAGGGGGATAAAGGCAGGGATATCCCTCAACCCGGAGACCCCCTTCGAGGACGCGGTCCCCTACCTGGACCGCGCCGACCTGGCCCTGGTCATGACCGTCCACCCAGGGTTCGGGGGGCAGTCGTTCATAGAGGACTGCGTCCCGAAGATCGCCATGATAAGGGAATGGGCGGACAGCCACAACCCCCGTATGGAGGTGTCCGTCGACGGAGGGGTGAACCCGGACAACGCCGGGATGTGCGTCTCCGCCGGGGCGTCCGTGCTGGTGGCGGGCTCCTCGCTGTTCAGGCTCCCCGACATGGGGCCCACCATCGCGGAGTGGAAGGGACTGGGGCCGGACAGGGGGTGAACCATGGGAGTCAATCTGTCCCCGATCACCGAGGCCAGGGAGATCGAGCTCTCGGACCTCCGGGGGAGGACCGTGGCCATCGACGCCTACAACACCATCTTCCAGTTCCTGTCCATCATCAGACAGCCCGACGGGAGGCCCCTCCAGGACTCCCAGGGCCGGGTCACGTCCCACCTGTCCGGCATACTGTACCGCACGGCCAACCTCATCGAGGCGGGCATCGAGCCGTCCTTCGTGTTCGACGGCAAGCCCAACGAGCTCAAGGCCGGCACCATCGAGGAGCGCATCGCCCGCAGGGAGAGGGCCATGGAGGAGTACCGGCAGGCGCTGGAGGAGGGGGACCTGAAGAAGGCCTTCTCCAAGGCCCAGCAGACGTCCAGGATGACCCCCGAGATCAGGGAGACCTCCAGGGAGCTGCTGGGACTGCTGGGCATCCCCGTGATCCAGGCGCCCAGCGACGGCGAGGCCCAGGGGGCGTACATGTGCCGGAAGGGCGACGTCTACGCGTCCGCCTCCCAGGACTTCGACTCGCTGCTGTTCGGGGCCCCGCTGCTGGTCAGGAACCTCACGGTCTCCGGCCGGAGGAAGGTCCCCGGCAAGAGCGTCTACAGGGACGTGAAGACGGAGATCATCGACTCGGAGCAGATGCTCGGGTCCCTGGGCATCACCCGGGAGCAGCTGGTGGACGTCTGCATCATGATCGGCACCGACTTCAACGCCGGCGTCCAGGGGATCGGGCCCAAGAAGGGGCTCAAGCTGATCCAGAGGCACGGGGACCTGGAGAATGTGATGGCGAACACGGACATCAGGATACCGGAGTACGAGGACGTCAGGGAGATCTTCCTCAACGGACCGAGATCCGACGACTACTCCGTGAAGCCCGGGAGGGTGGACTTCGACGGGGTCCTGGAGATGATGACCGACTACGGGTTCTCCGCGGACAGGGTCACCACGGTGCTGAACAAGATCGAGGCCGCCAGGAAGGCGGAGTCCGACAGAAGGAAGCAGCGCTCGCTGGACCAGTGGTTCTGACGCTGACTCAGCACCTGACCGTCAGCTTGACCAGGCTGCAGCCCTCGGCGAGCCTCCTCGAGAACACGTCGCGGCACCTCTTGTAGCACTGGAACCTCTTCTCCGCGGACTCGACGTCGCCGTAGACCTTCCAGCAGCCGATGCACCTGGAGCACCTGCCCTCGTTCTCGATGTAGCCCCTGATGTCGTCCAACGGGTAGTCGAGGAAGACCCCGACCTCGGGAGGGCACGTGGGGCAGTGGGTGAACCTGTCGAACAGCTCCGCCAGGATGGTGCTGCAGCTCCTGCCGGAGTAGCCGTAGCATGCCAGGAAGTCCCTGACCTCCCTGTCGGCCAGGCGGGCCTCCAGGAGCTTGGGGCGGTAGACGTACAGGAGGCATCCGTCCCCGTCCACGGTGAGGAAGTCCATCCTGAGCCCGCGGTGGGACAGCTCGTACTCCAGCGAGGAGATCTGTTCGAGAATACCATGAGGGTCGGAGTTCACCCTGAACATGCTCCCGCACTTGAGTCCTGCGAGAGTCGGGGCGCAGTGGCGCACGATGCGCTTCTGGAGGTCAGGAACGGAGGTTTCGGTGCCTTCGGGGCATGTCTCGGTTTCGAAGGCTCCCGGCTCATGGAATACTATGTCGGAAAGTCCCCTTCCCTCCTCAGCATCGCAGTTCCCCGACCTCATGGTGTTTAGGACATCCTAAAGTAACTATATAATGATTTAGGCTTGATTAAAAATTTGTAACCCAGGCTAAACCACCGGTTCGGGATGGCGGTGCCGGGAACGGCCCATCGACAGCGATAAACCCGCCCCGCGCAATGACCCCGGCATGACCACCGTACCCTTCGCGGACGCGCACGTCCACGCGGCGGAACCCGGATACGACCGGGACTATCCGGACGCGGACTCCGCGGCACTTCTGCTGGGATGCACGGCGAGGCGCGCCGAATGGGCGTCCATGTCCTCCTGCGGGGACATGAGGGTGGTGAGGTTCTACGGGATCCATCCGTGGTTCGCGGAGGGATGGAGCGGCGACGCGGAAGGAGAGCTCAGGTCCATCCTCCGTGACGACGTGCGCTCCAACGTGGGGGAGATCGGCCTGGACTCCAAGCGCGGGGACGTGGATGCGCAGATCCCCGCTTTCGAGGCCCAGCTATCCATGGCATCGGATATGGGCAGGACCGCCAACATCCACATGGTGGGATGCGAGGGACTTGTCCTGGATTCGGTCAGGTCCCTCGGCGGGGGGTGCAGGGCGATAATCCTGCACTCGTTCTCCTCCGAGAGCTACGTGAAGCCCTTCACTGAGGCGGGATGCATGTTCTCCCTCAACCCCAGGATAATGGCAAGGTCGGAGGCCAGGGTCCGCCGTCTCGCCGATGCCGTGCCGGAGGACCTGATGCTTCTGGAGACCGACGCCCCGTACACCGCCGGGGGCTTCACCGGGATGGGGGACTTCGCCTCGGGCCTGGCCGGGATCATGGGCATGGGGGCCGAGGAGCTCATGTGGACCGCTTTGGAGAACGCCAGGAGGGCCGTCGATGCAGGGCATGAGTGAGAGGACCGGACTGCTTGTGGGAGAGGAGGGCATAGGGAGGCTCAGGGACGCCTCCGTGGTCCTGGCAGGGGCCGGGGCCGTGGGCGGCTATGCGCTGGAGGGTCTGGTCAGGGCCGGGGTCGGCAGGATAAGGGTGGTGGACGGGGACGTCTTCAGCGGCAGCAACCTGAACCGTCAGATCCTGGCGACCACCCTCACCGTCGGGAGGCCGAAGGCGGAGGTGGCCTGCGAGAGGGCCAGGTCCATCAACCCGGACATAGACATCCAAGGCATGGACGCACACGTGGACGACTCCACCGCGCCGGCGATACTGGACGGGGACTTCGACATCCTTGTGGACGCCATAGACACCGTCAGATGCAAGATATCCCTGCTGAGGGCCGCCGCGGACTCCCGCATCCCCACGTTCTCATCCATGGGCGCCGCCCTGCACATGGACACCCAGGCGGTGCGGGTGGCGCCGCTGAGGGGGACCTCCGTATGCCCGCTGGCCGCCGCGGTCCGCAAGGGCCTCCGGGACCTCGACACGTCGAACATCACCTGCGTGTACTCCGTGGAGCCGCCGGTCGCCGTGCCCGTGGACAGGGACGAGCACGGGAAGAGCGTCCTCGGGTCGCTGCCCACCGTCCCGGCGGTGTTCGGCATGACCCTGGCGAACCTGGCCATCATGCACATCCTGGACCCCACCGGGGACGACTGACCGGTCGCCGATCCCGAAGGGCCTTCGTCCGAACTCGTGAACCGGTCGCATGCGGTGCAAGGACGTCGTCCCCATGGGAGCCACGGCAGTCGCGACCGTCATCCGCCCCCTGTTCTCCTGGACGCAGGGCCGATCCCCGGCTGCTCAAACTGTCTCCGAGGGGGATTCCTGCGCCAGATCCCTGTGGATGATCCTCAGCACCAACACCCCCATGGCGGCAACGACCGCGGTCCCGATGATCTCGCCGGCGGTGACCCCCCACCACAGGATGGACAGGGAGCCGACGAATGACAGGGCGAAGCATATGGGCACCCTCAGGAAGTTGCGGAGGGCGGTGGCGAGCATGGATGTGAACCCCCTGCCTACCGACTGGAACAGGCTGGAGGTCAGTATGCCGACCATGCTGAACGGCAGGAACACGCACCCTATCCTCACGAAGTTCGCCATCTCCCCGGCGAGCTCGGCCGCCGACCCGGTGTAGGTGAACATCATCACCAGGACCGGGGCGGCCAGGTAGGCCAGCGCAGCCAGGGCCAACATCATGACCACACCGTATCTGACCGCCAGGCCGTACACCGTCCGGATCTTCCGATAATCCCGACGCCCGTAGGCGGCGGCGCTGATGGGGACCAGCGCCGACCCGAAGGACACGCACAGGATCATCAG
>CAYZSQ010000115.1:0-4755 GCA_964479785.1 uncultured Methanomassiliicoccales archaeon | reverse complement strand
CGCCGGATCGACAGGGACAGGTACCTGGCGAAGCTCATCGACAGGAAGTGGAACGGGGCTGTCAAGATCGTGTCGGGGGTGAGGAGATGCGGGAAGTCATACCTCCTGAACGTGATCTTCAGGGAGCATCTGCTGTCCGAGGGCGTACCAGGTGACCACATACTGCAGTTCGCCCTCGATTCGCCGGAATGCGCCGACCTGCTGGACGGGAGGGCCCTGTACGACCGCATAAGGTCCATGGTCGCCGACGATGACGACCACTACGTCATACTCGACGAGGTCCAGCTGGTGGACGGCTTCGAGTCCGCGGTGAACGGCCTCCTCCGCATGAGGAACGTGGACGTCTACGTGACCGGGAGCGACTCCAGGTTCCTGACCACCGACGTCGTGACCGCCTTCCGGGGCAGGGGCGACGAGGTGAGGCTGTACCCCCTGTCATTCGGCGAGTTCCTGTCCGTGTTCGACGGCCCGGGGGAGGACGCCTGGGACGAGTACATCCTCAACGGGGGGATGCCGGGAGCGGTCGCCGCACGGACCCAGGAGCAGAAGGGCGGGTACCTCTCCAAGCTGATGCGGGAGGTGTACATCAAGGACATCGAGGAGCACGGCGGCATAGGGAACATCGCCGGACTGGAGGGGGTCATCGGCTGCCTGTTCTCCTCCGTGGGGTCCCTCACGAACCCGCACAGGATCGCCGGCACCTACGTCAGCAAGGGTGTCAGGGGGATCTCGGACGCCACCGTCTCCTCGTACCTGCGGCTGCTGGAGGAGTGCTACCTGTTCGAGAGGGCCAAGCGCTTCGACATCAAGGGCCGCGCCTATCTGGACACCCCCAGCAAGTACTACGCCGTGGATGTCGGGCTCCGCAACGCCTGGCTCAACTACGGCCAGCATGAGGAGGCCCGTCTGATGGAGAACGTGATCTACAACGAGCTCCGCTCCAGGGGTTTCTCCGTGGACGTGGGCGTGGTCACCGTCAGGACGATGGATGGGGGCGACCGCAGGTCCGAATCCTACGAGATCGACTTCGTCGCCAACATGGGCGACCGCCGGTACTACATCCAATCCGCCTTCGACCTCGGCGGGGAGGGCAAGAGGGAGCGCGAGGTCAGGCCGTTCCTGAGGGTGGACGACTCCTTCAGGAAGATCCTGGTCACCCGCGGGAACGCCCGTCCGATCTACGACAGGGACGGCGTCATGACCGTGGGGATAAGGCGCTTCCTCACGGACGAGAGCCTCCTCGCGAATTGACACGGTACATGCGCGGTCCGAGGGATGGTGTCCTAACCTGTTGAAAATTCTATGGCAATTGCCACTGGGTTTTCAGAGGTCCGTCAGGTCGAACCCGGTGTCGATCCTCCTGGCGGCGAAGGACTCCGCCAGCAGGGCCTCCGGCACCTGTCCGTCGAACTTCCCCGCCCTGAGGTCGTCACGGTCCTCCAGCAGGTCCAGCGGGCTCACGTCCCTCAGCGACTCGAGCCTCTTCATGATCTCGGACGCGGTCAGCCCGGTGTCCAGCCCCATGACCACCGGCGGGAACGCGAAGGCCACCCTTACCCCGGGCACCCTGTCGAGCATCCTCCTGAGGGTGTCGAACTGCACCGTGCCCAGCCAGGGGTACACGTGGAACCCGCCCTCCACCGGCACGAACACGTCCCCCGCCCCGGACGCACGGAACGCCCTGCGGGACCTGGCCAGCTCCTCCCCGGCGGCGGTGTCCAGGTAGGGGTAGCCGTCGTCCGACAGCAGCACCTCCCTAATCTTGCGCATGACCGCGGTGTGCACGTCCGGCGGCCTGGACTCCCATTTGGAATCGCCCTCGCCGTCCGTCTCCGCCGCCTCCGCCCAGCCGGCCCCGCGGGCGGTGACCCTCCACACCCTGCCGGCCAGGGCCACCTTCGCCCCGACCTCCGGATCCCCCTGGACGGTGCCTATTGTGGCCCCGCCGGAGCGGACCTCCGTCTGGACGGAGGTCTCGAACACCGCCTGGAAGTCCCTGCCGAAGGCGACGGGCTCGCCCCTGGGCCCGATGACCAGGGTCAGGTCCTCGGTCTGCATCAGGGTGCGTCTGTTGATCATGTGCTTCAGCAGCAGCCTGTAGTCCTCCCTGGGGATGGCGGCGAATGGCGGCATTGATAGTACCTCATCGCACAGGTCGGTGAACCTCATGAACCGCGTGGACCCCTTCAGCGCCGCCAGGGTCTGGTGGAACAGCAGCCCGTAGGGCAGCGGGTCCGGGGACAGGGGCTCCGTCCATCCGTCCCTGAGGTACAGCTCCGTCTCGGCGATGCCCCTGGCCAGCTCCAGCGACACCCCGTCGATCCCGGGGCGCCACTC
Source organism: uncultured Methanomassiliicoccales archaeon (assembly GCA_964479785.1). GTDB lineage: Archaea > Thermoplasmatota > Thermoplasmata > Methanomassiliicoccales > Methanomethylophilaceae > Methanoprimaticola. Next base: position 2,418 of record CAYZSQ010000115.1, on the reverse strand, counting down.
CGCATCGTCGTCGTTGCACAGCATGATGAGCTCCTGCCTCCCGCCCCTGCGGCCGGACCTGCCCATCCTCTGGACCAGGCTGGAGCACGCGTAGGGGGCGCCGACCTGCACCACCCTGTCCAGGCTGCCGATGTCCATGCCCAGCTCCAGGGTCACGGTGGCCACCACCGTGGCCGGGGCGTCGCCCCTGAGGTCCTGCTCCGCGTCCCTCCGGACGTCCCCGGACAGGGAGCCGTGGTGGATCCTGACCGGGTTGCGGGATCCCCTGGCCTGTGACACCTTCGCCAGGGACCTGGCGGTGCGCTCGGCCCCGGCGCGGCTGTTGGTGAACACTATGCACGAGTGCCCGTCGGTGAGCCTGAACAGTTCGGAGTAGTAGGCGTTGACCGCCCTCTCCCTGGAGCCCTCGGCATCCTTGGCGGGGAAGCGGAAGTGCTTGATGCCGACCCTGCAGGACCTGCGGTCGTCGGACGTCACCACGTCCACCGGCGTGTCGGTGCCGGCGCCCAGCCACTCCGCCGCCCCCTCGGCGTCGGAGACGGTGGCGGACAGGCCCACCATCCTCGGGCTGCACCCGGCCATCCTCCTTATCCGGTGCATCTGGCACTGTATCTGCAGGCCCCTGTGCTCCGGTATGAAGGAGTGCACCTCGTCGATCACCACGAACCTGAGGCCGTGGAACATCCCGCCCACCATCTCGGGGTGGTTGTCGAGGATCCCCTCCAGGGACTCGGGGGTTATCTGAAGTATGCCCCTGGGGTCCTGCCTCAGCCTCTCCTTGGCCGTCCGGCCGGCGTCGCCGTGCCATCCCGTGACCGGGATGCCGGAGTCCCTCAGCATCCGGTCGATGCGGGAGAACTGGTCGTCGATCAGGGCCCTGGTCGGGCCGATGTAGATCGCCCCCACCCCCTCGGGCGGGTCGCGGTACAATGACGATACGATCGGTATCAGGGCGGCCTCGGTCTTCCCCGAGGACGTCCCCGATGATATCAGAAGGTGGTGGTCGGTCCCGAACAGGACGTCGAACGCCCTCTCCTGGACCTCCCTGAACGAGGTCCAGCCGCTGCGGTGGAGGTGCTCCAGCACGAAGCGGGGCATCTCCCCGGTGCGGTCGGTCATACCTCCAGGTCCTCGATCAGGTCGTCGTCCGGGTTCCGGTCCGGGACCACCGTCCTGTCCTCCACCAGGTCGGAGAACGAGACGTCCGGGTTCTGGTGCAGGGTGTCCAGGAGGCTGATGAAGTCCCTGGTGATCTCCCTTGGGGTCACCAGACCCTGTCCGATGGCGCAGGTGACCCTCTTCAGGTAGGTCTCCAGCATCCCGTCGTCCAGTCCCGATTGGTATCCGTAGCGCTGCTCGTGCATGCCCCTCAGCGTCCTCAGCAGCACGAACACCTCCTCGTTGGTGAGGGGCCTCAGGTTGATCACCGGCCCCAGGTAGTTGTCGTAGCCGTTCTCGAACCTGCCGGACACCAGCCTGGACCTGAGGGCCTCGTAGCTGTACAGCCCCCTGTCCGGATCCTCGATGAACTCCGGCGTGCCGCAGACGTACATGGACAGGTGTGACGACTTCCCCTGCATTATGTCGTTGAACATGGTCAGCAGGCGCTCGTAGTTGTTGCTGCGGGAGACCCTGTTCTGCACCTTGTACAGGATGACCCCCTCGTCTATGAACACCACCAGCCCCTTGAACCCGGCGCAGCGGGAGAAGCCGGCCCAGAGCTTGACCATGTCGTACCAGTCTGAGTCGTTCACCAGGACGCTGATGCCCAGGTCCCTGCGGACGTCGGACTTCAGGGTGTACTCCCCCTTGAGCCAGCGTAGGGACGGCATGTCCTCGGAGCCGGACTCCAGGTCCTCCAGGTAGCGGATCAGGACGGAGGCGAAGTCCTGGAAGTGGGTCATGTCGCTGAGGCCCGACAGGCTCCTCCTGAGGCGGTCCTCCAGCTGTCCCCGGGATACCTGGTCGGCCGGCAGTCCGGTCTCCTCGGATATGGCATCCCTGGCGTCCCCTATCCATTTCTGGAGCAGGGACTCCAAGGCCCCGCCGTCGGGGCGGGCCCGGATGGCCATGTTCCTGACCAGCTCCCTGTAGGTGTTCAGCCCCTCGCCCTTGCTGCCGGTGAGCCTGCGGTTGATGGCCAGGTCCGCGTCCATGACCACGAACCCCCGGTCCATGGCGTAGTTGCGGATCATCTGGATCATGAAGCTCTTGCCGTTGCCGAACCTGCCGGAGATGAACCTGAACGCCCCGCCGCCCTCGGCGGTGTCCTCCAGGTCGGCCACGAAGGTCTCGGTCTCCCTCCTCCTGCCCACGGCTATGTACTCCAGGCCCCTGCGGGGGACAACGCCGGATGAGAGGGCGTTCATCATCGTTATCAGGGTTCTCCTCGGGATCTCGGCCATGGCAAACGGGATG
>CAYZSQ010000114.1:0-4780 GCA_964479785.1 uncultured Methanomassiliicoccales archaeon | reverse complement strand
GAGGGCGCGGAGATCGGCGACGTCGATACCATCCAGTACAAGGTCGGCGACGCCATCTACGAGACGGACCTCAACGGTGACAACTTCATCGTTGGGTACGACGGGGCCGAGGCGCTGTACTGGACCGGCGCCGACGGCAGGACCTACTACAACGGCCAGACCGTGAGTGTCGGGGACATCGACGCCGCGTACCTCAACGGCACCGCCTTCCGCCTGACGGCGGTCCAGGCGGTCGAAGGCACTGAATACGCATCCCTGGTCATCCAGGGAGTGACCTACACCATCCCCCTCGCGGACGGGGCTCTGGACACCACCAGCACCGCATACGCCGACGCCAAGGCCGCCTATGACGCCCTCGACGCCGCAGGATACAAACTGACCTGGAGCTCTGGAGATCCCCTCTCGGACTCCGGCATCGCCGACGGCACCGTGTACACCCTCACCACCGGGATCGGGACCGTCGTATGGGTCGTCGATGGGGTCGTGATCGGCTCCAGCATCGTCGGAGACGACGGCACCGTTGCCGTGCAGGACGCCCCCTCCAAGGATTTCCATACCTTCGCGGGATGGGCCTACGCCGACGGCACCATCGCCATCGAGTACGTCGCCTCCACCGGGGAGTACACCGGGGACGGCATCTCCGGTAGCGCCGCCGACGGCTACTCCGTCGAGGTCGCCGACACCGGTTCCGACTCCGGCACCGTCACCTACTACGCCTCATGGGTGCCCTACATCTACACCGTGACATTCATGGCCGGCGAGGATGTGGTGTCCACCGTCTCCGTCTACTACGGGGAGACCGTCGTCATGCCCGCCCTGCCCGAGGGATACTCCGGGTGGGACTACGACTTCGCCACGATCATCACCGGCGACGTCACGATCCTCGCCATCGAGGCGGAGGTCTCCGACGTCTACACCGTGACCTTCGTCGTTGACGGAGTGACCATCGCCACCTACACCAGCGACAGTGTGACCCTGCCCTCCGACCCCACGAAAGAGGGGTACGAGTTCGTCGGATGGTACATCGGATCCGAGCTCATCGAGGACCCTGTGGGCTACGCCTTCGTGGCCGACACCGCCTTCGTGGCCGGCTTCAAGGCCGTCTCCGTCGTGGAGTACACCGTGACCCTGCAGTACGCCGATGGCACCGTCGACACCATCGCCGTCGCCGAGGGCGAGAGCGTCGAGCTCCCCGCCGCGGGCGAGGGGATGGTCTGGGCCTATGCCGGCGCCGTCTATGCGGGCGGAGCGATCTCCGGGGACATCGTTCTGTCCGAGGTCGTGGAATACTACACCGTCACCTACAAGATCGGGGCCCTCACCCTGACCTCCGAGCAGGTCAGGTACGGCGAGACCGCCCCCGAGGTCGAGTACAGCTATGCCGGATACGACGGATGGGACTTCGACTTCGCCACGGCGATCTACGCGGACACCACCATCTACGCCGCCGAGATCGTCGAGGAGGAGTCCAGCATCTTCGATTCCCCCGTCAAGGTCCTCGCCCTGATCTTCGCGATCCTGGCGATCATCGGCATCGTGGCGTACATCCTGTACCTCCGCAAGGAGGGGAGACTGCCCGCCAAGCTGTCCTTCCTGGCCAAGAAGGAGGAGACCGTCGAGGAGGTCGAGATCTTCGAGACCACCGCGGCCAGCACCCCCGCCAGGGCCACCACCAGCGCCACCAGCGCCACCAAGATCGAGACCGAGGAGACCGCCACGACGGTCAAGAAGGAGTGATTGAATGACAGACATCATCGAGAGCGTCATCGACGCGGCCGTGACCTACCAGACCCCGGAGGCATACATGATCGGGACCGTCCTCATAGGATTCCTGGTCTCCATCCTCATGGCGGGGATCTACGCCAAGGCCGCCTACGACGACATGCTCAAGGAGAAGGGACTGACCAAGAGCGACTGCCCGTTCGGGGCCGACTACATGATCATGATAGTCGTCATCGGCGCGCTGGGGGCCTTCGCAGGCTACTTCGCGTCCGGCATCCTCCTGGGCCTCATGGGCCAGCAGGACGCCCCGGGGATGGTCTACTACGCCGTGGCCTTCGTGTCGGCGATCTGCGTCGGCAAGTACGGATGGGGCTTTCTGGCAAACCTGCCGGACATCATCCGCAACAAGCTCAAGATCCTGGCTGGTGCTGATTCTTCGGATGATAGCTAAGGTCATTTGAGCGCCCCCAAACCCCTTACCCGGGATCGTTCCCGGGGATCCTCCACTATGATTTTTCATATTACATGGTCCCGATTCGACGATGGTTATTTATACGTGTAAGACATTGTAAGACATAGGCGGGACAAGAAGAGCCCGCCGGGAGTGGAAGAATATGGCTTACAGCAAGAGTACGATCTACACCGTCGAATGCCACCCGGACGGCATCCGCCTGTCCTGGGAGGACGACTACATCGACATGCGCGGACCCATCGCGGAGGGCGTTTGGGAGACCATCGCCAACTATTGCGAGACCGACCCCCTCCTCTGGGAGGCCCTGTCCGAGGACAACCTCCGCATGTCGGAGGATCACAAGGACGACCTGCTCTTCGGCGAGTCCCTGTACTTCGAGGGGTCCGGGTGGACGGCCCGCTACTACGAGGAGGGCTACGAGACCTGGATCGACGTCATCATGGAGGGCCTGGAGGGCGACAGGATCATGACCATGCGCGCGGGCTACATGGAGGTCCACTACCTGGAGGAGGGCTACAGCCCCCTGGAGTGGGAGGACGGCATGGGCAACTCGATATGCTACGACAACGGCCTGCCGTACATCGACGGGGAGAGGATGGAGTGGGCGGTGGAGGTCATCGACCACAGCGACGGCTCCAAGGTCCGCACCTACCACATCGACCGCCCGCACGCCTACGATGCGGCGGAGTCCGCTTGGGACGACATGGACCCCAAAGCGAGGATGCACAGCGAGGTCAGGTACGGCATGGTATGGTCCTGCTCCGAGGACCTTCTCTCGGGCTGGGAGAGGATCGCACAGGATTGGACCGATGCGGTCACCTGCACCAAGACCATCAGGAGGTCCGGGAACGCCCTGACCGTCGCGATCACCGAGGAGGTCAGGCTGATGGGCCTGGAGGCGGGAGACGTCGTGGAGGTCACGATCAAGAAGCTTTGAGAATCCGGGAGTGGAGAGGGAGAGAACCGGACGGGACTCCTCCCTCTCCGGATGCGAAAGCATCCAGTCGAGTATGACTGCCTATAACAATCGTGTCCCTCTATTTAAACCCGCGGACACACACACATTTGTTTGGCAGTCCCGGAAAGGGATGGGAGGAGTATGATGACATGTGTGAGAGTATCGAGGGAATGGAGAGAATGCAGGAATGGCTGGATTGGCTGGAGAGGAGAGGCAGGGTGGACTCAACGATAGAGACGTACCAGAAGGTGTTGAGGCGCGTCCTCCAGTCACTGCACGCCGCAGGATTGAACACCGACCCGGAGACCATCGGGGACGATGAGATCATGCACCTGGTGCATGAGGATTTGAAGGAATCGAGCCGTCGCCTGAACATCTTTGTGCTACAGAGCTTCGTCAAGTGGGCCACGGGAAGGACGCCGGGGGCGGACCTGGGCATCCTGTGGAACAACGAAGAGAAGGATCGTGTGTTCATCGACCCGGAGGACTTCCGGAAGCTGATGGCTGTTGCGGACGAGTGCGACCGGGTGATCCTGACTCTGGGGGCATACATGGGCCTCCGCAGGTCGGAGATCGCGAACATCAAGCTCTCCGACATCAGGAACGGCGAGCTCACCGTCTACGGAAAAGGCCACGGGCGGGGGAAGCGTGCGGTCATGAGGATCCCGGAGATCGTCAGACAGGCCATCGCCGAGTACATGGCGGTACGTCCGAGGACGTCCATCGACAACCTGTTGGTGGGCTGGAACTACTCGACGCCCGTGCCAATTTCGAGCGATACCGTGTACCGCCATCTTAGACGCATGGGAGAGCGCGCGGGCGTGCACGTGACGCCGCACTCCCTCCGGAGGCTGTATGCCACATCATTGCACGAGATGTCCGTGGACCTCTACGATATCAAAACACTGATGCGCCACGAGAACATCAACACGACGGTTCAGTTCTACATCCGTCCCAATCGCGTGAGGCTCGATCGCATCGTGGAAGAATTGGTCATCTGAACCTGGAAAATTTCAAACGTTTTAAATATCAAAAATCGGTTAACAAGAATGGACGGGACAAAACGGGCATGCATTGCACCGGAAAGTATCTTTTCCGTGAACGGTGCCGCTCGCACGCTCCCGTCGGGAGACGACGAGAGTATGACAAAGATCTCAATGGTCCAGGTCTACGGCAGGATCCTGGAGAGGCAAGACGACGAGATAGCGGAGCGCGAGGCCCGCGGCCATGAGGCCATGGGCTACACCTTCGATCAGTTCGCGCAGGACATGAGGGCAAGGGACTTCATCTCCTCCTTGACCACCATCAAGAACAAGTGGGACGCGATGACCGCGGACCGCGTGCTGGACATCCCCGCCCGGAGCAAGCCCTACACCAGGGGCGTGCTCTGGATCGCCCCCCTCAAGGCGGCGGCCCAGGGGCGCGTCCTTGCGAGAGCTACCCTGCCCGACAACTGCCAAACAAAAATGTGTGTGTCGCAGGGTTTTATATATGAGAACGAGACCGACGCGGAGGAGGAGTCCGAATGACCGTCCCCACCGTCGAGACCGTCATCCCGAAGGTCTGGACCGATGCCCTGACCTTCGCCGTCCGGAAGAACAAGGGCATCCTCAAGGTGTCCTCTTACA
>CAYZSQ010000113.1:0-4898 GCA_964479785.1 uncultured Methanomassiliicoccales archaeon | reverse complement strand
CCACGAAGACCGTCGCGATGATGGTAATGTTCTTGCGATTCATCGGTGAAGCATCCGAGTGCTGAGATAAAAAGGACCAGTTGGACGTCACTGCCAATCTGCTCGCGGATCAGCGAGAGCGGAACCTGTCAGAACATGTCACAGGCCCCCTCCGCACCCGAGTATCGAGAGTGCTCCGACCCTCGATCGCGTCCGAGGAACTGCGGAGCGGATCGACCGCCGCTCCCGAAGAACAGTAGAAATAGACGGGGCGCCTTCGACCGGTCATGAACATGGACGAGCTCATGGCCAGGATGTCCGAGGACACCCGCTGTCACGCCGACAGGGTCATGGACATGTACGGCGCCCCGTTCGCCCGCCACATGGGAGTGGAGATCGTCCGGATCGAGGCCGACAGGGTGGAGTGCTCCCTGGAGCTGAGACCGGAGCACCTGAACAGCATGGGCCGGGGCCACGGCGCGGCGGTGTACGCCCTCATCGACCACACCTTCGCCATCGCCACCAACATGGTCCACGACGCCACCGGCCAGAGCACCACCGTCACCTTCTACCGCCCCGCCTCGGGGATGCTCAGGGCGGTGTGCGTCCCGGTGAACAGGTCCAGGACCCTCGAGATGTACGACGTCAGGGTTTACTCCCAGGAGGGGAAGCTCATCGCCTCGGCGGTGTGCACCTCCTTCGTGATGAAGAGGGACTGACATGGCCGACCGCCGCTGCCCGTACTGCGGGGAGCTGGTCCCCAGCACCAGCATCACCTGCCCCAAGTGCTACAAGAGGATCCCGGCGGAGCCGGAGCCCGTCCGCATGGGAAGACCGGAAGATGATAGGCCGAGGGCGAGGTCGGGGAACCGCACCGTCGCCCTCCTCCTGACCCTGATCCCCGGCCTCGTGGGCCTCCTGGGGCTGGGCCTCATCTACAGGAACCCCCGCAGGAAGCTGGGGTACATCGCCCTGGTCCTGGGGCTGCTGGTGTTCGCCGCCGCCTTCATGCTCACGCTGGGCGTGGTATCCGTCTTCCTGGCGGTGCCGCTCTGGATCATCTACGCGCTGATGTACCTGGGCTGCCTGTTCCTGGTGGCTCTGGACAACCTGACTATCAGGATGGTGCGATCGCAGCCATCCGTGGGTCCTGAGCACCATCAGCACCGAGACGGCCATCTGCGCCAGGTCCATCGCCCTGCGGCCCTCCCCCACGCAGGCGGGGTCCCCGGGGCACAGCCTGTCGTAGGCCCGGCGGATGAGCCTGTGCTCCTCCTCCGGAGGACCCCTGAGGTCGGGGTCCAAACGCATCGATATGGACGGCAGCAGGGTGAGCTCCCGGGCGCAGTCCCAGGGCTCGAAGCTCAGATGCTTCCCGAACGCGTTGCCCACGTTGTACGAGGTGCACTCCTTCCCGTAGATCACCCTCTGGAGCCTCCCCGCCGCCTCCCGGGCTGGGATGCCGCCGTACAGCTCCTCGGGCTCGATGCCGTAGTTCGACGACATGTAATCAAGCGAGTCCTTGCCGAGATCCCTGGGGTCCATGGACACGAGTTCGGAGAACACGGTGTCGAAGTCCCGCCCGTCGGCGTCCATCCTGCAGACCGCCACCTCGGCCACGGCGTCCCCGGGCACCCCCCTGGGGCCGGTGGCCGCCACCTCCACCACGTAGACCTCGTCCATGGCCGTACAACGGCCGCTCCGTATATATGGGATGGCGGGACGGTCGGATGGGACGCGGGACGGTCATACCCAACCTTCAATACCCCGGCGGTGATTGGTCGGTCATGGACCGCCTGAAGACCATCGACGAGATATACGACGAGGTCAGGGGATACGACCTGGTCATCACCAACGACGCGGCTCTGGAGACCGCCCTCAACGGCCGCATCTCCGAACCCAGGGTGGGGATCTTCGCCATCACCCCCCGGCACATAGCAGTCCATCAGGGCGCGGTGCAGCTGGGGCAGCCGCTGATGAGGGACACGCCCCTGATAGCGGCCATCAGGAGGGACACCGGGTTCGACCTCAGGTTCATCCACAGCGAGATCCAGAACTTCAGGCAGATCCGCGCCCACACGGCCGACGTCCGGAAGCACCTCACCACCAAGGACTCCAGGATGGTCTACGACTCCTACGAGGCCTGCCCCACGGTGGAGAGGGTGATGTCCACCTTCGACGCCGACCGATCGGGATTCTTCAGGGACAAGAGGGTGGCGGTGCTGGGCATCGACCTCTTCGACGACCTGGACAAGCACTTCTCCCCGCTGGACGCCGACCACATCGACATATTCGGACCCGGGGAGTACGAGATCGAGGAGATGAGGGAGGTGGGGAACGACCGCCAGCTGGCCGAGAACGCGGTGGACCTCATCGACCCGGAGCATCCCGACGACTTCGCCCTTATTCTGAACCCCACCTCCCCCATGGCCGACGCCGTGAGGTCCGCCCTCTACAGGAAGGGGATCCCCTTCGTCAACAAGATGACCGTGAGGGAGCTGGCGGCGGTCAGGGACTACCTGAGCTTCCTCGACCTGGCCTTCAGGTACAGGACCGTCCGGGTGAGGCAGGTGAAGGAGCTGTTCGCCGCCTACAACGGGTTCTTCCCCCGGGGGACGGAGGAGTTCCTCGTCTGCCGGGTGTCCCTCAGCCCCGAGGGTCGCGCCCAGGCCTACCGGGAGCTGATGCGCCGCATAGAGGAGGAGGGGGTCACCTTCGGCGAGGCCAGGGACGGCTTCCTCAACGAGGGCACCAGGCTCCACGTGTCCGCGCTGCTCAACCAGCTGGACCTGGCGGACGTGACGATAACCCCGAACGAGCTGGCCGACCTGAGGTACGCGGTGGAGAACCTGGCGGACCTGACCAGCATAGAGGAGACCCCGGAGAGCGAGCGCACCGGCGTGCTCCTGGCCGACTGCTCCAACTCGGTGTTCGTGGACAGGCCCGTGGTCATATACCTGGGCATGGGCCAGGACTGGAACCGCCCGGTGGTGGGGAAGAGGTACCTGGACGCGGAGGAGGAGAACGTCAGGAACGCCAGGAGGATGTCGGCGCTGCTGCAGCAGGGGTCGAGGAGGGTGTACCTGGTCAACACCACCAAGGACGGCCGGAAGGCCAGGCCCACGGACCTGTTCGACCTCATCACCGGCTCCGTGCAGGAGACCTTCGCCGGGGTCTGCGGGCGCCTGGTGCCGGGGCGCTGGACCGCCACGGTCCCGGAGGAGATGCCCTCCAGGGGGGAGGCGCCGGTGGACGAGACCGAGGAGTTCCGGGACCCGTTCTCCAAGACGTCCTTCGACAACTTCCACTACTGCCCCCGCAAGTACATGTTCGGTAGGCTGCTGAGCGACGGCGAGCGGAAGACCACCGAGTTCGGCAACCTGATCCACGCCTTCGCCGAGCTCTACGTCTGCTACGGCGACCTGGTGGACGAGATGGGCCTGGACGGTTTCGTGGACATGGTGTCCGACAGGTACACCGGCCTGTCGTCGCCGGTGATGGAGGGCCTGGACAGGGACATGGTCAGGAGGGCCATGGAGAGCGTGGTGGCGTACCTCAGGAGGAACGGGGTCAGGGACCCGCCCCTGGACGCCGTGAACTCCCGGCGCCCGCCCAACAGCCGGAACAGGTTCATGGACCACCTGGGCCTGGACGCCTGCACCAACCTCTGCGAATCCGACACCGCATCGACGATCCACCCGATCCACGGACACTTCGACCTCATCTGGGAGGGCACCGTGGTGGACTACAAGACCGGCAGGCCCCAGGACCTGGACCACATGGCCGAGAGGATGTGCCTGGACTACGGGGGGGACCACCCGGAGTTCCAGCCCCTCATCTACCTGGCCCTGGCCCTGGAGAAGTGGGGCTCCTCCAGGTTCGACCAGTTCTACGTCATGGACAACGACCACGTGGACCCCGGCGACCTGGACGTCGCCGACAACGTCAGGACCGTCAGGCTCAGCGACATGGACCTGCTGGAGATACTGGAGCATGAGCCGTCCTTCCGGGAGGACGTGAGGGCGTCCCTCTCTCAAGGGGTCATGACTGAATTCGACGCCTTCATATCCGCCCTGGTCTCGCGCCTCGGCGGGACGGAGACATCCCAATGGACCTCCGAGGAGTGCGTGGATGCCGTCATAGGTTCCATGGGGAAGAAGGCCAACAAGAGCAACCGCGAGAAGTACGGTCCGGCGATCAACAAGGTCGCCGCGCGCCTCAGGGGCGGGATGGCCTGGGGGGACGGCGAGATCATCGTGCCGAAGGCCACCCTTGAGAGGTTCCTCGAGGAGTTGGACGGGATGCACCGGGAGGCCATGGCCATGTACCGCAGCGGATTCCCCGCCAGACCCAGGAACGGATGCTCGAACTGCGATTTCAGGGAGGCGTGCACCGTCGCCGACACGGAGGAGGCGGAATCCGATGACCGATGACCTGAACGAATCCCAGCTGGAGATCGTCCGCAGGCAGGAGGGCATGGTCGTCGTGGACGCCGGCCCCGGCACCGGCAAGACGAAGACCGTGGTCCACAGGTACCTGGAGCTGATCTCCAGGGAGGACGTCTCGCCCGGGGACGTGCTCATGCTCACATTCACCAACAACGCCGCCGCCGAGATGAGGCAGAGGGTGAAGGAGGAGGTGGAGGAGAGGGTCTCGAAGGGGACGGCCGACGAGGGGCTGATGAGGAAGGTGGGCCTGACCCGGGCCAGCACCTTCGACTCCTTCTGCTACTCCGTCGTCATGGACTCCCCGGAGCAGGCGGGGGAGCTGTTCGGGATCCCGGAGAGGCTGACCCGCGGCGCCGCCATAGTGGAGAACGAGACCCTGAACAGGCAGTGGTTCGAGACCTTCTTCGACGACTTCCTGTCCCGCAGGGGCGAGGACTACGGCGACTGGGCGGTGCTGGGGAGCCAGCGGCC
>CAYZSQ010000112.1:0-5018 GCA_964479785.1 uncultured Methanomassiliicoccales archaeon | reverse complement strand
CTCGGAGGGCTCCACCTCGGCCATCTCGGCGGTCTGGTCGAAGAGGGCGTAGCCGACGTTGGCGAAGCACTCCTCCAGGGTGTCGCCGGAGGCCCTGACCGTCATGCCGTCGGAGCGGTTCAGGACGGTGTACCTCTGCATCGCGGGACGCTCCGCCGCGGCCGGGACGGTCACGGCGGGACGGCCCGCAGAGTACGCGAAGTCGCCGTCGATCAGGCTCTGGAGGGAGATGCAGTACACCGCCTGTCTGGCGGCCTCCTCGAGATGCCTCCACATGGGGGCGGTCAGGCATCCCTCCGACCGGGGGCACCCCTCGCATTGGGCCAGGCGGATGGGCCCCTCTATGGCGAACAGGACGTTGCCGACGCTGATGTCCTTCGGGTCGCCGATCAGCCGGTATCCGCCCTGGGAGCCGCGGAAGCCGCGCAGGTAGCCCGCACGGACGAGGGCGGAGACTATCTGCTCCATGTACTTCAGGGAGATCTCCTGGCGGGCGGAGACGTCCCTGAGGGGGACGGGTGCCCCATCGCCGTTCATGGCGATGTCGAGCATGATGCGGATCGCGTACCTTCCGCGGGTCGATATGTTCATGGAGGAAAAAATTAAGACCTGGGTTTAAAAGGGATTCTGCCGTCCGGGGACGATGGGGCGGATGGTCACACGATCCGTCGCCGGATCCCCGTCCGGGGGAGGGTCATCTGGGTCGGTGACATCCACACAGTATGGTCCCTACAGTTTCCTTTAAATACAAATCATATTACGCATTTCCTATCGGAATACTAGTATTTGGATTCCCGATCGAGATTCGCGATACATTCATGGACGCCCTGGGCCCACAGTCCCGGACTTCGGGACCGTGGGCGAGGCGAACGCGATGATTCGTCCCGACCGGCGAGTCCGGACTTCACACGGTGTACAGCCCGTAGATGCCGGTGTAGGGCTGGTTCATGTACCACACCGTCCCGTCGGACCCGATGCTGTAGGACCTGTCGATCAGCCCGGTCTGCATGTACCATCCCTCCAGGGTGGTCTCCCCTCCGTAGTACGTGATGCCGTCGACGGTGTAGGAGAACACCCCGTAGCTGGCCCATATCGAGGGGCCGATCCGCGGGACCTCGTATTCGGCCAGGGCCACGGCGACGACGGCGTGTCCGGGGATCACGAACACACCCGTCTCATACCCTGCCGCCAGGTAGAGCGCCGCGCAGAGCACCGCGGTGTCCTCGCAGTCGCCTCCCCCGTGGTACAGCGTCTCCAGGGGGTAAGCCCAGTACTCCTCGGTGCCGTACAGGGCGGAGTCATCCAGGTACGAGAAGCACAGCTGGACGAATGCCAGGATGAAGTCCGCGTAGTCCTGCCCGTCCACCGCCGCGCCGTCGCCGTAGGCGCCCAGGTACGCCTCCCTCAGGGCGGACTCCAGGGCGGTGACGGTCTCGTCCGCCACCACCAGGCCGGTCATGCCGGAGTACCCGGAGGTCCCGGTGGAGTACCTGGAGGCGCCGGAGTCGTAGGCGTACCGGAGGTAGTCGTCGTAGCCGTATGTCACGGATACCGAGTACTCCACGCCTTCGTAGGTCCAGGTGTAGCTCTCGGTGACGTCGCCGTCGATGTGGACCACTCCGGTCACGTTCTCGATGCCCCAGGGACCCCGGTACGTGACGCTCACCGTGTAGGTCCCTGCCTTGAGGTTGTCCAGGTAGATGATCAGGGTGGGGTAGCTCTTGCTTACGCTGGAGATAGCGTAGCCCGTGTCCCCGTACAGGTACCAGGTGTATGAGCCGGTCTGCTGGGTGCCGGTCAGGGTGATGACCAGGGTGTTGTTGTCCCCCGTCTCGGCGGTCAGCGAGCCGTCCAGGAAAGCCTGGCCGGAGACCTCGATCTCCTCGGTCACGGGGATGCCGTCGCTCTTGGTGTACGCGGCCTGCTGTCCGCTGTCGTCGGAGGAAAGCGAGAACGCGGCCACCGCAACCAGCACCGCGACGGCCGCCACCAAAATCACCGCGGCGGCGGTGACGCCGGCCTTCCGTCCCCTCCCTCCGCGCTCCGGGGGAGCGTAAGCGGCGCAGGTCCCGAAGGAGGCTCCGCAGTGGGGGCAGAAGGAGGGTTCTATGATGTCGACGCGGCGGCCGCATTCCGGGCAGTGCATGCCACCCCAACCCTCAGACGGTCTATAAAAACGGTTGCAGGGCCCATTCGGATCCGGCGTAGGGATGGGCACCCGGAGCGCGGCATCGGAGCACCATTCAACAAGTCCAAATACTCCCGCGGGACTGGAAGGTGCGGATGTCTTCGTTCCTCACCGAGTTCCTGTCCTACACGAACATCGTCGCGGACCTAGTGATGATAATCGTGGTGCTGGACATCATAGCCCTGTTCGTGATGCTGTTCCTGGAGAGGTACGACCCCAGGGTCTTCGTCACCTGGCTCATAGTCCTGGTGCTCCTGCCGCCGGTGGGGTTCATCCTGTACATGTACATGGGGACCACCATCTACAACCGGAGGAAGTTCAAGCCCAAGAACGTCACCGACACCCAGCTCATGCAGGCCTTCGAGGTGCAGGCCGATCTTTTGGAGTCGGACCTGTCGGCCGATCCGGGGGGCGCGGAGGTGTACGCCATGGCCAGGACCATGGAGCGGGCCGGGGCCTGGTCCTACACCAGGGGCAACGAGGTGAGGCTGTTCACCGAGGGCGACGAGAAGATCTCGGCGCTGTTCGAGGACCTCAGGTCGGCGGAGAGGAGCATCCTGATGGAGTACTACATCATCCGCAACGACAGGGTGGGGAACATGCTCATGGACATCCTCATCCAGAAGGTGGAGGAGGGCGTGGAGGTCCGGCTGCTCACCGACGGGTTCGGCATAGGGAAGGGCCCCAAGAAGGGCATCGTGAGGTTCAGGAGGGCCGGGGGCCACTACGCCATGTTCCATTCGTCGCTGAACCTCATGCTGAGCCCCAAGAAGAACAACAGGAACCACAGGAAGATAGCGATCATCGACGGCAGGGTGGCCTACTGCGGCGGGTTCAACATCGGCGACGAGTACCTCGGCGAGGGCCCTCTGGGTCACTGGAGGGACGCCAGCATCAGGGTCGTCGGCCCCGGCATCATCCCCATGGCGGTCAGGTTCAGCGGCGACTGGCAGTACAGCGCCCCGAAGGACCCCCTGGAGCCTCTGGAGAACTACATAGACAGGTCCGCCTACGCCCGCATGCACGGGGACGTGCGGATGCAGCTGGTCTCCGGGGGCCCGGACACCATGCCCAACAACCCGGTGCAGATGCAGTACCTGACCATGATCTCCCGGGCCAGGCGCAGGGTGTGGATCGCCACCCCCTACCTGGCCCCGGACGAGGCCATGCTCCAGGCCCTGGGCAACGCGGCCAGGTCCGGGGTGGACGTGAGGATACTGCTGCCGGACAAGAAGGACCACATGTTCCTGTTCTGGAACAACATGACCTTCTCCAACGAGCTCATGAGGATGGGCGTCAGGGTCTGGAGGTACGGCGACGGCTTCATCCACGAGAAGATGATCCTGGCCGACGACGACTTCTGCTCGGTGGGGTCGGCGAACCTGGACCACAGGTCCCTGACCCTGAACTTCGAGACCAACGTGATGATGTACTCCCGGGAGGTCACCGCCCAGGCGGCGGACCAGTTCCTGAGGGACCTGGAGGTCAGCAGGGAGTACACCTTCGAGGAGTACGACAGCCGCACGCTGATGATGAGGGTCCGCATGGCGGTGTCCCGTCAGCTCATCCTGCTGGCGTGATACCTTGGACTGCGACGTCCTGATCGTGGGCGCGGGGCCCGCGGGGGTGTCCGCCGCCAGGGGGCTGGCGGGGAGCGGGCTGGACGTGGTGGTGGCGGAGAGGCTGTCGGATCAGATGATGGGACGCTACCACGCGGTCTGCGGGGAGGCGGTCAGCGACAGGATGCTCAGGCGCTGCCGCGTGGACCCGTCCGTGCAGGTGGCCAGGGTGGGATCGATACGCATCGGGACCCCCGGGGGCGTCAGCTTGGAGGTGCCGGTGGGCGGCTGGATCGTGGACCGCCCGGCGATGATCGGATCGATCAGAGGCGAGTGCGACGCCCGGTTCATCAGGGCGACCGTGGCATCGGTGGCCAGGGACGGGGACGGCTTCACGGCCCGCGCCGGGGACCTGGAGATCAGATGCGGGTACATCATCGGCGCCGACGGCGCGCACTCGGTGGTGCGCAGGGACCTGTTCGGCACCTCCCCCCGGGGGATGCTGCCGGTGGTGAACACCATCTCCCCCGGGGACGGGGGCGGCGTCCTGGACTTCACCGTCTCCGCGGAGTACGGCGGGTTCTACGCCTGGAGGTTCCCCTCCAAGGACGGCACGGTGTCCGTGGGCTTCCCCAAGGGGTTCCCGGAGCCCGACGGGACGACGGTCAGGGGCGGCCGCCACCTCCCGTTCGGGGGTGTGCCGGAGGCCGTCAGCGGGAACGCCCTCCTGGTGGGAGACGCCGCCGGTCTGGCCAACGCCCTGTGCTACGGGGGCATCGGCGCGGCCATGGAGTCCGGCGCCAGGGCGGCCCGGGCGGTAAGGTCCGGCAGGCCCCGGTCCTACGGCCGCTGGTACCGTCGCTGCATCTACAGGGACCCCAGGTTCATGAGGGCCCACGAGGAGTTCTCCGGATGGTCGGACGGGGACATAGCCGACGCCATGGAGCCCTTCCGCAACGGGTACTCCCTCTGGAACGGGCTCAGGGCCATGGTCCGCAGGCCCAGGAGGGCGGGCGTGTACATGGCGGTGTTCATCGCCTTCAGGTACGGCTGGTGACCGAAGCCCCTTTCATGGTCCTTCATGGTCGAGAGCGGGTGCATCACATCGACACCCCGAGGTTGCCCTTCCGGCAGAGGCACAGACCTGTCGGATGGTCCGGGTTCCTGGACCCGTACGCCGCCGATTCGATCTTCTCGTACGTGTTGCGTATGCGTAAGCCGTCCCTGTTGATTCAGGGCCTCAAGGACAACCGTTGGTAAAATCAGTATTT
>CAYZSQ010000111.1:0-5042 GCA_964479785.1 uncultured Methanomassiliicoccales archaeon | reverse complement strand
AGTGTCCGACGACGGAGCCGACGTCGGCCTTGATTACGGAAACAGTGACTTTCTCTGCAGACATGATTACACCATATCCTACGGGGTCCCCTTAACACCCGGCTTATAATAAAGGATGGGGTGGGAGTGCCAACGCCGGGGAAGCATCGGTCCCGGACGGGGTGCCGCGTATATACCGCGCATGCAATCCGCGTCACCATGGCGGCCTATGGAGCCGAGGAGGTGCTGGCGCTCCTCCGGGGGAGAGGGGTGGAGTTCGACGAGATGGCCCACGGTCCGGTGTACACCATCGACGAGATGCTGGCATTGGACATGCCGGACCCCGGGCACATAGCCAAGAACCTGTTCCTCAGGGACGACAAGAAGCGGCGGTACTACCTGGTGGTCTGCAGGGAGGACAGGAGGGTGGACCTCAGGGCGCTCAGGGAAGCCCTGGGCTCCAGGCCCCTGAGCATGGCCTCCGAGGGCGACCTGTCCGCCTATCTGGGTCTGACCAAGGGCGCGGTCACCCCCTTCGGCCTGCTCAACCACGAGGGGAGGAGGGTGGACCTGGTGATCGACTCCTTCTTCAGGGGCTCCCGCATGGGGATCCACCCCAACGACAACACCCGCACGGTCTGGGTGCCTACGGAGGACGTCATCGCCATCGTCGGGGACATGTGCGGGTCCTGGACCTTCCTCGACCTCCCGTGACGTTCTATATCCGATGCTCCATACGGCATGCATGGCAGACACAATGAGACTGGTTCTCCTCCGTCACGGGGAGAGCGTGTGGAACAGGGAGAACCTGTTCACCGGATGGACCGACGTGGACCTCTCCGACAGGGGGCGCCAGGAGGCCAGGGCGGCCGGCGCGCTGATGAGGGACGAGGGCCTGGACTTCGACATCTGCTACACCTCGTTCCTCAAGAGGGCGATCCACACCCTCAACCTGGCGCTTGAGGAGATGGACAGGGAGTGGCTCCCGGTGGTCAAGGCCTGGCAGCTGAACGAGCGCCACTACGGGGCCCTGCAGGGGCTCAACAAGGCCGAGACCGCCGCGAAGTACGGGGAGGAGCAGGTGAAGGTCTGGAGGAGGTCCTACGCCACACCTCCGCCGGAGCTCTCCCCGGAGGACGAGAGGAACCCGGCCAACCAGGAGATGTTCAGGACGGTGCCCCGGGAGAGCCTCCCGCTGACCGAGAGCCTGAAGGAGACGGTGGCCAGGGCGGTGCCGTACTTCGACGGTGAGATAAAGCCCAGGATGCTGGCCGGCGAGAGGGTGCTCATCGCCGCCCACGGCAACTCCCTCCGGGCGCTGGTGAAGGTCTTCGACGGCATGTCCGAGGACGAGATCGTCGGCGTGAACATCCCCACGGGGGTGCCGCTGGTTTACGAGTTCGATCGCGACTTCAACGTGGTGTCCAAGAGGTACCTCGGGGACCAGGACGCCGTGGCCGCCAGGATGGACGCCGTGGCCAACCAGGGGAAGAGGTCCTGATACGCCCATACGGACGGGCCCGCCCCGTCCCCTCTGAGACGCCTCCCCCCGTGCCGACCTGGGAGGTCCCACGATGCTGAGGTACCTGAGGATCCGCGACTGGCTCATGATCGCGGTCTGCGTCTGCCTCATAGCCGGGCAGGTGTACCTGGATCTCCGGATCCCGGAGTACATGAGCGACATCACCGACCACCTCCAGGCAGGCACGGCCACCGACGCCATCGTGGACGACGGGGTCAGGATGCTGCTCTGCGCCCTGGCCAGCCTGGGGCTGGCGGCCTGCGTCGCCGTGCTGGCGGCGAGGGTGTCGGCCTCGCTGTGCCGCACCCTGAGGGAGGTCATCTTCCGCAGCGTCAACTCCTTCTCCAGGCAGGACATCGACGGCTTCTCCGCCGCCAGCCTCATAACCAGGTCCACCAACGACATCTACCAGATCCAGCAGTTCCTGCCCCGGGCCATCAACATCGTGTTCAAGGCCCCGCTGATCTCGGTCATGGCCATCTGGAAGATCAGCGACAGCGCCTTCGAGTGGACCTCGGTCACCGTGGTGGCCATGGCCGTGATGCTGCTGGCCTTCACACTGATGCTCCACAGGGCCATGCCCTACATGCGCAACATGCAGAGGTGCGTGGACTCGGTGAACATGATCACCAGGGAGGGGCTGGAGGGCACCCGGGGCATACGCGCCTACAACGCCGAGGAGCGCCAGGAGGCCAGGCTGGCCGGGGCCAGCTCCCGCCTGCTGGACAACAGCGTCTCCCTGGTGCGGACCATGTCCCCCATGCACGCCCTGGCGTCCTCGATGCTCAACTTCCTGATCCTGGCGATCTACTGGGTGGGGGCGGGGGTCATCCAGTCCGCCGGCGGGCAGGAGGTCCAGATGGGCCTGTTCTCGGACATGATCGTCTTCACCTCCTACGCCACCCAGGTCATATCGGCGGTGATGATGTCCACCGCCATCATCAGGGGGCTGCCCAGGGTGATGGTCTCCGTCAGGCGCATCGACGAGGTGGTGTCCCACAGGCCGTCGGTCGAAGACCCCCCGGAGCCCAGGTCCCCGCCCCGGGCCGGGACGGTGGAGTTCAGGGACGTGTCCTTCACCTACCCGGGGACCGGGAGGGAGGTGCTGTCCCACGTGTCCTTCCGGGCCGAGGCCGGCACCACCCTGGCGGTCATCGGGCCCACGGCCAGCGGGAAGACCACCCTGCTGTCCCTGGTGGCCCGGCTCTACGACGTGTCATCCGGCTCGGTGCTGGTGGACGGGGTGGACGTGAGGGACTACGACCCGGAGGACCTCCGCTCCCGCCTGGGCTACGTGCCGCAGTCGGCGGTGGTGTTCTCCGGCACGGTCAGGGACAACGTGAACTACGGCGGCGGGTCCGCCGACAGGACGGACGAAGACGTCCTCCGGGCGCTCGGGGTGGCCCAGATGCGGGACTTCGTGGAGTCGCTGCCGGAGGGCCTGGACACCGACCTGGCCCAGCACGGCTGGAGCCTCTCCGGCGGCCAGAGGCAGCGCCTGGGCATCGCCAGGGCGGTCTGCCGGGACCCGGAGGTGTACCTGTTCGACGACTCCTTCTCCGCCCTGGACTACCGCACCGACCGGGACCTGAGGGCCGCCCTGTCCAGGGAGACCTCGGGGTCCACGAAGGTCCTGGTGGCCCAGAGGGTGGGGACCATCATGGACGCCGACAGGATCATCGTGCTGGACGCCGGCAGGGTGGTGGGCGACGGGAGGCACGGGGACCTCCTGAGGGACTGCCCGCTGTACGCGGAGATAGCGGCATCGCAGCTGGAGGGTTCCGATGAGTGAGCCCCCGATGCCCAAGGGCCCCATGTGGACCCGGGCCAGGGAGAGGCCCCACGACCTGTGGGGCACCATGGCGAGGCTGCTCAGGTACATGGGCCCCGACAGGAGGTCTCTGTACGTCGGCGTGGTCTGCGCCGTGGCCGCCACCGTGCTCTCCCTCATCGGTCCGCAGTTCCTGGCCGTGATCACCGACAGCATCTCCGACAGCATACTGGCATCTCTCCCGGTGGACACCGGGCTCATCGCCCGCATCGGGACCCTGCTGGTGGCCGTCTACGGGGCCAGCTTCCTCCTGTCCATGGCCGAGAACTGGGTGATCGGCGCCGCCTCCGAGCGGGTCGGCGACAGGCTGCGCCGGGACCTGTCGGCCAAGTTCGACCGGCTCCCGGTCTCATACATCGAGTCGCACAGCATCGGCGACATGATGAGCCGCATGACCAACGACACCGACACCGTCCGCACCGGCTCCGCGGAGAGCTTCAGCTCGCTGGTGGTGGCCGGGTGCATGATCGTCGGCTCCCTGGCGATGATGGCCTACACCGACTGGAGGCTGGCGGCGGTGGCCTGCGTGCCCACGCTGGTCGGGGCCGGGGCGCTCTACGCCGTCACCCGCCGCACCCAGAAGTACTTCGCCGCCCAGCAGAGGGACCTGGGCGCCATCAACTCCATCGTGGCGGAGACCTACTACGGCCACGATATCGTCAGGACCTACAACGGGACGGCCCTGGAGGAGGAGAGGTTCGCCAGGGTCAACGAGCGCCTGTTCCACTCCGCCTACAGGGCCAGGGTGGCCACGGCCATGATGCCCCAGATGATGAACTTCATCAGCAACCTGGGGTACGTGGTGGTGTGCATCGCGGGCTCGATGCTCATAATGGAGGGTTCCATCGGCTTCGGGGCCGTCGTGGCGTTCATAGTCTACATCAGGAGGTTCAACCAGCCGATCATAGAGCTGGCGGACATCGTGGCCAGGATGCAGTCGGTGGCCT
This sequence comes from uncultured Methanomassiliicoccales archaeon, assembly GCA_964479785.1. Lineage (GTDB taxonomy): Archaea > Thermoplasmatota > Thermoplasmata > Methanomassiliicoccales > Methanomethylophilaceae > Methanoprimaticola. The sequence goes on along the minus strand of CAYZSQ010000111.1, from coordinate 763 downwards.
CGGCGTCCGAGAGGGTGTTCGGGATACTCTCCCTGGAGGAGATGGAGGAGTCCCCGGACCACCCGGACCCGCCGGTGTGCACCGGCAGGGTGGAGTTCAGGGACGTCCGCTTCGGGTACGTGCCCGGCAGGGAGGTCATCCGCGGGTTCAGCCTGGAGGTGCCCCCGGGGTCCAAGGTGGCCATCGTGGGGCCCACCGGCGCCGGCAAGACCACCCTGGCGAACCTGCTGGTCAGGTTCTACGACCCGGACTCCGGCGAGATCCTGATAGACGGGGTGCCCACCACGTCCATGTCCAGGGCCCAGGTCCGCGACATGTTCTCCATGGTGCTGCAGGACACGTGGCTGTCCGACGGCTCGTTCCTGGAGAACGTGAGGTTCACCTCCGACGCCTCCAGGGAGGAGGTGGAGAGGGCCTGCGACCTGGTGGGCATGGGGGACCACATACGCTCCCTCCCGGAGGGGTTCGACACCGTCGTGGGGGAGACCTCGGGGCTGTCCGCCGGCCAGAGGCAGCAGCTGGCCATCGCCAGGGCCATGGTGAAGGACTCGCCGATGATCATCCTGGACGAGGCCACCAGCTCGGTGGACACCAGGACCGAGCGGAGGATCCAGGAGGCCATGGACACCCTGATGGCCGGGAGGACCTCCTTCGTCATCGCCCACAGGCTCTCCACCATCAGGAACGCGGATGTGATCCTGGTGATAAGGGACGGCAGCATCGTGGAGTCCGGCACCCACGGGGAGCTCATGGCGCTGGGAGG
>CAYZSQ010000110.1:0-5136 GCA_964479785.1 uncultured Methanomassiliicoccales archaeon | reverse complement strand
GCGTCCTGTCGGAGTCCATATTCAACCTCCTGATGGAGTACCCGCTGGTGGAGCCCGACATCAGGGAGCAGCTGGAGATGTGCACCGACTTCATGCACATCAGCGGCATCCACATCGACACCGCCGACAGCGTGGAGACCGACAGGGACGCCATGGACGAGGTCAGGCATTGGATCTACGCCATGCAGGACTTCGTGAGGATCCTGGGCGACTCCATATACGACGCCGTGGACCCGCTGGACGAGGAGACGCTGGATGTGCTGGCCGAGAGGTGGGCGGAGGCGGACATCTCCACCATAGGCGCCAACGTCATCGGCATCGCCGACAGGTTCCTGATGGGCACCATCGACGGGGAGACCGCCAGGAGGGAGGTGGACGCATACACCTCCGACTACGTCTCACTGTCCTGACCCAGGGGATCGGACCCGGTCCGGCCATCGAAAAAGGCCTTATACTGCGGAGCGTTGGAGCGGAGTGAGCGGCCATGGCGACCATCGAGGAGCAGATAAAGGAATTGGAGGAGCAGATCTCCAAGACCAAATACAACAAGGCCACCGAGGGTCACATAGGCAAGCTCAAGGCGAAGATCGCGAAGCTGACCCAGGAGGAGGAGAAGAGGCGCGCCTCCAAGGGTCCCACCAAGGGCTTCTACGTCAAGAAGGCCGGCAACGCCACGGTCGCCCTGGTGGGGTTCCCCTCGGTGGGGAAGTCCACCCTCCTGAACCAGCTCACCGGTGCCAAGTCCGAGGTGGGCGCCTACCACTTCACCACCCTGGACGTGGTGCCCGGCGTCATGGAGTACAACCACGCCAAGATCCAGATCCTGGACATGCCGGGCCTCATCAAGGACGCCTCCCGCGGGAAGGGGCGCGGCCGCGAGGTCATCGCCGCCGCCAGGTCCGCGGACGTCATCCTGCTGGTGGTGGACATATTCAATCCCAACATGAACGTCCTGTTCAGGGAGCTCTACAACGCGGGCATCCGCCTGAACCAGAAGAAGCCCGACGTGGTCATCACCCACGCGGACCACGGCGGCATCCTGGTGAAGCCCACCCTGAAGCTCACGAAGATCGATGTGGAGACCATCAAGGACATGACCTCCGCCTACGGCCACGTGAACGCCACCGTGGTGGTGCGCGAGGACATCGACGTGGAGCAGATGCTGGACGTGCTGGCCGGCAACAGGGTGTACATCAAGGCCGTCATGGCCATCAACAAGGTGGACCTGGCCAAGCCCGGGCAGCTGGAGGCGGTGATGGAGATGCACAGCAAGTACCGCTGCGTGCCCATATCCGCCGCCACCGGGTACGGGGTGGACGATCTGAAGCAGGCCCTGTACGACACCATCGACATGATCAGGATCTACCTCAAGCCCCAGGGCCAGGAGGCGGACATGGACATCCCGCTGATCGTCAAGCGGGGCAACTCCGTGGGCGACGTGTGCGAGCTGATCCACAGGGACTTCAAGAACAACTTCCGCTACGCCATGATCTGGGGGAGGAGCGCCAAGTTCCCCGGCCAGACCGTGGGCATGGACCACATCGTCCAGGACGAGGACGTGGTGTGCATCATCGTCAAGAGATGACCTTCTGTCCGCGGATGGACAACCTCCGGTTTATGTGTCCATTCCCGCACGATATAGTGATAAACCCACCGCCGGATATCCGGACATGGCAAAGAGAGACCTGATTTCAGTATCCGACATGCAGGACAAGTGGCCCGAGATGGTCGACCTCGCCATCAGGCTCAAGGCCGAGCGCGGACACCACGGGGACCCCCTCAAGGGCAAGACCCTGGCGATGATCTTCGAGAAGCCCAGCACCCGCACGAGGATCTCCTTCGACGTGGCCATCACCGAGCTGGGCGGCCACGCGCTCTACATCGACGAGTCCAAGATGCAGATGGGCGTCCACAGCGAGACCGTGGAGGACACCGCCCGCGTCATGAGCCGCTTCGTCCACGGCATCATGTACAGGGCCTTCGACTACAAGATGATGGACAAGTTCGGCGAGTGGGCCACCGTCCCGGTCATCAGCGGACTGGACAACCTGGAGCACCCCTGCCAGGCCCTGGCCGACATGGTCACGATCAAGGAGAAGCTGGGAGGCTTCCACGGCAGGAAGCTGGTCTACCTCGGGGACGGCAACAACGTGTGCAACTCCCTGCTCTACGCCTGCGCCATCATGGGGATCGACATGGTGGCCTGCTGCCCCGCGGTCAGGATGCCCAACGCCGAGATCATGCTGAAGGCGTCCAAGATCGCCGAGGCCAACGGCTCCAAGATCGTCGCCTCCCACGACCCCCAGGAGGCCTGCGTGGACGCGGACGTGCTGTACACCGACACCTGGATCTCCATGGGCGACGCCACCCCCGAGGCGGAGGCCATCAGGCTGTTCCAGGCCTACCAGATCAACGACCAGCTGCTGTCCATCGCCAAGCCCACCTGCATCGTCATGCACTGCCTGCCCGCCCACAGGGGCCAGGAGGTCACAGACGAGGTCATGGATGGCCCCCACAGCGTGGTGTTCGACCAGGCGGAGAACAGGCTCCACGCCCAGAAGGCCGTGCTGTACACGCTGATGAGGGACTGAGGTCCCTGCGGGGCTCCGGCCCCATCGAAACCCTTTCCGATTTCTCTTCTACAGTCCCGGTCCCGACACCACGGTCCATCCGAACGAGCCCGGTGACACGTTCCCGTACGGGGACATCATGCGATCGTGGTCAGAAGTAAGGGGGTTCCCCCCGAAGGGGGAAGGGGTTTCGGTTATCTTCAACCGGTTCAAGCCAGGGACTTGATGGCCTTGACCATGGCGTCCATGTTGGCGTCGGGGGTGGCGACGGCCACTCCGCAACCGGAGGAGATGACGTTGAATCCGGCGGCGGCGGACCTCTTCGCGGCGGCCTCGACCTCCTCGGGGGTGCCCTGGAACAGGGGCCTGACGGATCCGACGTTTCCGACCAGGACGGTCTTTCCGCCGACCTTCTCCGCGGCCTTCTCGGGCTCGACCTTCTCCTCGATGGAGACACCGGTGACGCCGGTGGCGACCATCTGGTCGAGGATGGGGTAGGTGTCTCCGCAGATGTGGAGGACGGTGTACTTGCCATCCTTGGGGGCCAGGGCGGTCCTGACGTGCTTGCCGGCGGCTCCCTCGAACATGTCGGGAGCGAGCATGTCGGTGGAACCGGAGGGCTCGGAGCACTGGACGACGTCAGCACCCGCGTCCATCAGGGCGTGGGTGTAGGCGGTGACGATGGGGTTGACGGCCTCGACCCACTTGTCGACCTCCTCGGGGCACATCATCATCCCGAAGACCAGGTTCTCGGTGTTGACCAGGTTTCCGGTGAGGGTGAAGGGTCCGGTGTTCCCGGCGACGATGGCGTAGTTCTCGCCGTGGGACTTGGTCAGGATCTCCATGGCCTTGATGGCCTCGGCGGGCCTTCCGCCAGCGATGAACTCGTCGGGGGACATGAGGTTGGCGGGGTCGTCGAACTCGCTCATCATGGGGTCGAACTTGAAGGGGTGGGCCTTGATCATGGGGGAGGCGTCCTTCTTCTCGACCTGGACGGTGGCTCCGAGCCTCTCAGCCTCTGCGGTCAGGCAGAAGGGGGCCCTGACGCACTCGAATCCGTAGATGTCAGCCTGGGCGGCTCCGAGTTTGGCCATGAGCTCAGCGTTCTTGTGGGCCTCGGGCCATGCGGATCCGGTCTTCTCCATCTGTCCGAGGGTGGCGGACTGGGTGAAGATGGCCACGGGGGGCCTGTCCAGAGATTCCTGTTTCATAGCGGCGAGTACTCTGTCTCTAGGAGTCATTGTCATTTTGAATATCTCCTTGGTGGGCAACAATGCCTTCCCCCTATTTAATGGTAATATGGATGGAAACGTCCGTCTTTATTACACGCGCGTGCGCGCGTTCTTATAGAGGATGCCAGGTCCCACCGATGCGGTTCAGAGGGGGACGTCCGGTCCTTTCGCAGGTCCCTTCGCAGGACGACCTGGGACAGGTCCCTGAGCGTGCCGAGGTCCATCAGGCCCATGTCCGTCACGCCGTAGATCTCGGCGGAGGCGAAGTCGGAGGACCTCAGGGCGGGCGCCATGACGCATTTGTCATCCAGGACCAGGTCGTTGCCGGAGGAGAACGGGCTGAACGGGGGGAGGACGATCACCCCGTCGCCCCGGGCGTGGACGAAGCACTGTATCTTCATGCCGCCCCCCACCGACCCCGGGATGCGGACCGAGGGGTGCTCGTGCCCGATGATGACCGGCCTCACCCCCGAGTCCACGTGGCCGTGCTCCAGGCGGAACCCCATGACGTCCACGTGGTCCACCGCCAGGATGCCCTGGTCGCCGATGATGTTCTGGATGTAGTTGTCGTGGTTCCCGCGGATGACCACGGTCTCCGCGGCCTCGGAGAGCAGGCCGACGATCCGCCTGACCTCGTTCCTCTCCTCCCATCCGGCGCGCCTGAAGTCGTGCTTCACGTCGCCCAGCAGCACCACCCTCTCCGGCTCGTACCTGCACAGGATGCCGTTGAGCGCATCCCTGATGGAGTCGGTGTTGGTGCGGGGGATGTACATCCCCTCCTGCTCCAGGGCCCTCTCGTAACCAAGATGCAGGTCTCCGAGGACCACGGTGGGACCCTCCTCCAGGACGAGGCATCTGTCGCTGGTGATGCGCACCCCGGGGAGGATCTCCTTGTATCTCATGGATGTGTGAACGCGGGTGCCGTCAAAAAGGATGCGGCCGTCCCCGGATTGCAAGCGGCGGGGACGGGGTGGTCGCCCCTCAGTTCGGGTTCCCGGCGGGCCTGTCGATGGGCTGGCCGCACTCGGGGCACATGGAGAACGGGTAGAGGGTCGGAATGTCCTTTCCACAGTAGGTGCATCTCATGGATGTCTGGATGGTGCCGGCGGTTAAAAGCCGTTCCGAGTTACCCGTTCGGGCATAAACAACCATTGCCGACGTTGGATGCCATGGTCTCGCGGTCTGGCACATCCGTATCGTCCCGGTAGATTACCCAGGGTCCCGAGGGAGAGGTCCCGCCCCGCGGGAGCACTCCGGACCGCATGATTAATCTGGTGGCTCCGGATACTGCGATGAGTCAATGATCACGCACACTTTCCAGCTCCTGCCCTCCG
>CAYZSQ010000109.1:3498-5140 GCA_964479785.1 uncultured Methanomassiliicoccales archaeon | reverse complement strand
TAAACGCTAAGAAGAAGAGTCTCGAGCTCTTGTCCGCAATCCCGGTCGACCTGGATATGTACTCCGGTTACAGGAGCATATTCTCAGTCGTCGGATCCGTTGCCGGAGACCCCTCCGCTGCCCTCGCGGGCATCGATTGTGAGGTCTTCGCGTCCTTCGACAAGAAGAAGGGCAACGTAATCGCCGTCTTCGCCAAGGTGCAGGACAAGGAAAAGGTCACTGCGATCCTGGCGGAGAACGGGTTCTCCGAGATCACCGTCCCCTCGGGGACCGGATCGGCGGCCAACGCACTCGCTGAGGCCGACCGTGAGATCGCCGCCCTCCAGGCGGAGAAGGAGAGCGCGGACAAGGAGGTAGAGAGCCTTCTTGAGAAACACAAGGACTTCCTCGAGGCTTCGGAGGAGGAGCTCGCGATCGAGGTCGAGAAGGGTGAGATACCCCTCCGGATCGCGACCAGCGAGTACACGTTCCTCATCGATGCCTGGGTGCCCGAGAAGAAGGCGGAGTCGATCAAATCCGAGATCGAGTCCAAGGTCGAGGGCATCTACGTGGAGATCCAGGAGACCCGCGGAAGGTCCCTGGAGGGAGTCGAGGAGATCGAGTCCAGATTCAGAGAGCCTCCGACTAAGATGAACAACGGAAACGTGGCGAAGGAGTTCGAGTACCCCACGAAGCTCGTGTCGGTGCCCAAGTATCAGGAGATTGACCCTACCGTCCTGATCGCGATCTTCTTCCCCCTGTTCTTCGGGTTCATGATCGGAGACGTCGGGTATGCCATACCCTTCATAATCATCGGTGCGTACGGCCTGAGGGTCGCGCGCAGCAAGGACTGGCGCATCATCGCGACGGCATTCTTCTTCGGAGGGATCTGGGCGTTCATCTTCGGACTGCTGTTCTTCGGAGAATGCCTCGGAATGCACTTCGTCGGGATCCCCGACGATGGTGTCACGCACACGTGGCAGCAGCTTCTGGGGCTTGACAACCTGCCCGCCATCTTCGAGGGAATCCTCCCCGAGGGCCACGGTGTGAGCAAGATCGGATCCGAGTGGATCGGATTCCTGATGAAGCTCACCGTCTACGTGGGACTGGTGCACCTGTTCATCGGATACGTGTGCTCGATCTACAACAAATCCATCCAGCACGGATTCAAGCACGCCTTCCTCGAGAAGGGCGGCTGGCTCCTGGCGTTCCTCGGGATCACCGTCATGTGCTGGGGACTCGCCACGTATCTCATCTACGACATCAGCAACGGGATGTCGGACCTCCAGTTGTACACGGTGGTCGTCGGTATCGTGCTGATAATCGTCGGAACCATCCTGAACCGCCATGAGGGCGCACAGGCCATCCTGGAGCTGCCCGGAATCGTGGGCAACATCCTTTCATACACCCGTCTGGCCGCCATCGGAATGTCCAAAGCGGGAATGGCGCTGGCGTTCAACTACATCGCCATCGACATGTTCGCCGGATATGTGTGGGACTCCACCACCATGACAGGTACTGTGGAGGGCTCGATCATCGGGATCATCTTCTGCTTCGTCATGATAGTCTTCGGACATCTCATGATATGGGTCCTGGCCATCATCTCCGCCGGTCTGCACGGAATCAGGTTGCAGTACGTGGAGTTCATGGCCAAGTTCTTCGA
>CAYZSQ010000109.1:0-3398 GCA_964479785.1 uncultured Methanomassiliicoccales archaeon | reverse complement strand
GCCATCACGGAGGACATGTCCCTCTTCGGAAAGGCCCTGATGTTCACCGTTCTGCCTGAGACTATCGTCATCTTCGGACTGGTTGTCGCTATCCTCTGTATCTTCGTGATGTGAGCCGTCGAGAGGTATTCTCATGGCACTAGCGAACGTGACTCAGGAGATCCTCAAGTCCGCCGACGAGAGGGCGGCCGCCATCAAGGCGGAGGCCGACGCGGAGATCGCGAAGATCGTCGCCGACGCGGACGCGAAGATCGCCGAGTTGAAAGAGAAAGAGGACAAGAGGCTCAAAGAGGCAATTGAGCGTCTCAGCCGTCAGGAGATGTCCAGCGCCGAGCTGGAGAGCAAGAAGATCGTCCTGGCCAAGAAGAAGGAGATCCTCACGGAGACCTTCGACAAGGTGCTGTCCGAGCTCGTCAACGCACCCGCTGACGTGAAGCTCGCCCAGTACAAGGCGATGGTCGAGGTGGCCAAGGGTATCATCGACAACCCCAAGGCCATCATGTCCGAGAAGGACTCCTTCACCGCGGCCGACCTGGGCGTCCTCTCCGTGGAGAAGGACGGCAGGATCGCAGCCGGACTGATCCTCCAGAGCGAGGACGGCCAGATGGAAGTGGACATGCAGTACTCCACGATCCTCCAGTCCATATGGGATCGTGAGATCAAGACCGTGTCTGACAAGCTCTTTGGGTGAGACCCATGTTCGGACGCAGCGGAAGAGCAGGAAACTACGCGTACACCGTGTCCAGGGTGAAGGCCAAGAAGGGCCTCCTCCTCAAGGACGAGGACTACAACAAGATGCTGCAGATGGCAGTCCCCGAGGTGTCCCGCTACATCAGCGAGTCGGGATACCAGAAGGAGATGGCGGAGCTGGCCAACAAGGTCGAGGGCATCGACCTGGTGGAGCACGCCACCTACGCCAACATGGCGAAGGTCTTCAGCAGCATCCTCCAGGCCTCACAGGGTGAGCTGCACACGATGGTCGCAGCATATCTCGAGAAATGGGATATCTGGAACCTCAAAGTGATCCTCCGCGGTAAGTCATACGGTCTCAGCGTCGACGAGGTCAGGGAGGACCTCGTCCCCGCTGGCAGCCTGAAGTCCGACGATCTCGAGAAGCTCCTCGCCATCGACAACGTGGACGACATTCTCGCCAACTACAGCAAGATGGAGCACGTGGCCATCCCCCAGGAGGTCTACAACGCCTACAAGGCGTCCGGGAACCTCGGGGACATAGAGGACTACCTGGACAGGTTCCACTGGACCAGGCTCCTCAAGAGCATCAACCCCTCCTCCAGGCCCAACAGGATGTTCCAGGACTACGTCAGGATGGAGATCGACGTGATCAACCTGACCACGATCCTGAAGCTGAAGGTCGAGGGCATCTACGGGGAGCAGGTGATGAAGTACATCATCTCCGGAGGGAAGGATGTGACTCCCAGGGTCGCCGCCCAGCTGGCCAACGCCGAGACCGTCGCCGCGGCGTCCTCCGACCTCCAGCAGCTGGAGTTCTATGAGGTCATCAAGGACCTCGTGGAGGCTCCCGATGTGAAGGTCAGGGACGTCGTCACCGAGATGAGGAGATACAGGATCGCCGAGGCCAAGAAGTTCTCGCACATGTACCCCCTGTCGGTCTGCCCCATACTCGACTACATGATCCACAAGGAGAACGAGGTGGGCAACATCAGGACCATCGCAAGGGGGATCGAGAGCGGACTGGACACCGAGACAATCAAAGGACTGCTGGTGATCTGATGGAAATCGCAGTAATTGGCAGCGACGAGTTCGTGCTGGGCTTCAGGCTCGCCGGAATCAGGCGCGTGTTCGTCGCCAATCCCGACAACTACCAGGAGAAGATGCTGGAGGCAATGTCCCAGCCATCAATTGGTATCCTCGCAGTGGATGCGAAGGATCTCGACAATCTCTCATTCGCCGTGAGGCACAGGGTGATGGATTCGATCCAGCCCGTCGTGGTGCCCGTGGGAGGCGACCAGAGCGACCTCCGCGAGAAGGTGAAGAGAGCCATTGGCGTTGACTTATACAAAACAGAGGATGAATAAGAATGAGCACTGAAGGTGTAATCTACAGGGTCGCCGGTCCTGTCGTGACCGCCACCGGCATCTCCCCCAAGATGTACGACGTCGTGCACGTTGGGAACGAGCAGCTGATGGGCGAGGTCATCAAGATCATCGGCGACTACTCCATCATCCAGGTTTACGAGGACACATCCGGCATCAAACCCGGTGAGCCGGTCACCAACTCCGGCAAGCCCCTCTCCGTTGAGCTCGGCCCCGGCCTCCTCGAGTCCGTCTACGACGGAATCCAGAGGCCCCTGCCCGTGCTGAGGGAGAAGATGGGCGACTTCATCTACCGTGGAGTGTCCGCGCCTGGACTGGATCACAGCAAGAAATGGGACTTCACCCCTATAGTGAAAGAGGGAGACACCGTCTCCGCGGGAGAGGTCATCGGTACCGTCCTCGAGGGACCCATGGTACACAAGATCATGGTCCCCCTGGACATCGCCAAGGGGAAGGTGGACTCCATCAAGTCCGGTTCCTTCACCGTCGACGAGACCGTCGCCGTCATCGACGGCAGGGAGGTCTGCATGGTGCAGTACTGGCCGGTCCGTGACCCCAGGCCCGTGGCGGAGAAGTACCAGCCCGACGTACCCCTGGTCACCGGACTCAGGGTCCTGGACACCATGTTCCCCCTCGCGAAGGGAGGGGCCGCCGCCATCCCCGGTGCCTTCGGTACCGGGAAGACCGTCACACAGCAGTCCCTGGCCAAGTTCTCCGACGCCGACATCGTCGTCTACATCGGATGCGGCGAGCGCGGGAACGAGATGACCGAGGTTCTGACAGAGTTCCCCGAGCTCGACGACCCCAGGACCGGAGAGAAGCTGATGAAGAGGACCGTCCTCATCGCCAACACCTCCAACATGCCTGTGGCCGCCCGTGAGGCCTCCGTCTACACCGGGATGACCATCGCCGAGTACTTCAGGGACATGGGCTACAACGTGGCCCTCATGGCCGACTCCACCTCCAGGTGGGCCGAGGCCATGCGTGAGATCTCCTCCAGGCTCGAGGAGATGCCCGGTGAGGAGGGTTACCCCGCGTACCTCGCCGGACGTCTGTCCGAGTTCTACGAGCGTGCCTGCCGCGCCAGGGCCCTGTGCGGCGATGACGGGTCCATCTCCGTCATCGGAGCCGTCTCCCCTCCGGGAGGGGACCTGTCCGAGCCCGTCACGCAGAACACCCTCCGTATCGTCCGCGTCTTCTGGGCGCTGGACACCAAGCTGAGGGAGAGGCGTCACTTCCCCACCATCAACTGGCTGACCTCGTACACCATGTACGACAAGCAGCTCCTGCAGTGGTACAAGGACAACGTGGCGGAGGACTTCC
>CAYZSQ010000108.1:0-5141 GCA_964479785.1 uncultured Methanomassiliicoccales archaeon | reverse complement strand
AGTCCCAGCTCCCTCATGAGCTCGGTGCGCTCCTCCTCGGTGAGGTCCCTGTACCTGCCGGATTCCAGGTCGCCCAGCTCGATGTTCATGACCCTGACCCTGACCAGCCTCACCACGGTGTACCCGAAGTGGCCGCACATCCTCCTGATCTGCCTGTTGAGGCCCTGCCTGAGGACGATCCTGAACTCCCTGTCTCCGGTCCTCTCCACGGTGCACCTCTTGGTCACCCTGCCAAGGATCGGCACCCCTGACGACATCCCTCTGACGAACTCGTCGGTGACCATCCGGTCCACTGTGACCAGGTACTCCTTCTCGTGCTCCGCCCTGGACCTCATGATCCGATTCGCCAGGTCGCCGTTGTTGGTCATGATCAGCAGCCCCTCGGAGTCCTTGTCCAGCCTGCCCACGGAGTAGATCCTCTCCGGGTAGCCGATGAAGTCTATGATGTTGTCCGGGTCCCCGGGGTCGGAGGTGCAGGTCAGCCCCCTGGGCTTGTTGAACGCCAGGATGATGTCCCCCCTCCTCCTCTCCAGGACCCTGCCGTCCAGGGCCACCACGTCGCCGTCGGAGACCTTATCCCCCAGCACGGCCACCCTGCCGTTGATGGTGACCCTGCCCTCCTCCACCAGCCTGTCGGCCCCGCGGCGTGAGGCGGCGCCGGCCTCGCTGATGAACCTGTTGAGACGGATTCCCCCGGACATCCACCCTCCGACGCCCGGGACCGGCTATAATCCTGTCGATTGGCCGCAGGATGATGGGGAACCATTATCTGGGTCACGGGGGATGTCCCGGCATGGCCCTCTTCTCGCGCAAGGGCGGGGACATCACCGTCTCGCCCATAGGCATGCACTGGGACACCGAGGACCCGTTCCTCTTCGCGTCCCACCACGAGGACGACTACCCCCATGGCAACAGGCAGCAGGCCCCTCCGCTGAACGAGATCGCCGGCAGGGACCTGGGCAGGGACTACGAGATGAGGATGGGGTTCAGGATGTACCACGGGAAGGTGGTGCCGGGGTTCCCCATGCACGCCCACTGGGGGTACGAGACCGTCACCCTGGCCGAGAGGGGGTACGTGGACCACTTCGACAACATGGGCGTCCAGGGCAGGTTCGGGTTCGGCGACGTGCAGTGGGTGTGCGCATCGTCCAGGTACGGGCACAACGAGATGTACCCCCTGACGGACCAGGAGGGCCGCAACCCCAACGACATAACCCAGATATTCATCAACCTCCCCCTGGAGATGAAGAACGGGGAGAACTCCGTCAGGACCGTCTGGTCCGAGAGGGTCCCCGTCGTGGAAGGGGAGGGATGGTCCGCGAAGGTGATCTGCGGGTCCTTCGGCGGCCGGAGCGCCGCGTCCCCCAGCGTCCGCAGCTGGGCGGACGGGGGCCACGGGGTCAGGATCATCAGGTTCCGCATGGACCCCGGGGCGTCGCTCACCGTCGACCCCTGTGAGGAGGGGGCCGCCAGGAACCTCTACGTCGTGTCCGGGGACGGCATCAGGGTTCAGGGCACGGATGTGCCCGACAGCAGCCGGGCGAAGGTCTCCGTCGACACCGACATCGTCATCGAGAACGGGGGCTCCGAGTCGGTGGTCTGGCTCCTGGAGGGGGTCCCCATCGGGCAGAGGATGTCCATGTTCGGACCGGTGTGCCTGGGGACCCTGAGGGAGGTCCGGGCGGGGCTGGACGAGATCCGCGTCAACGAGTACCGCGAATGGCCGTGGGACTACGTGGACCAGGCCCAGCCCCTGGGGACCGGCAGGTTCATCCGCTATCCGGACGGGACCGAGCTGCGCCCGCCGATGTGATCTCCTTCCTCCTGCCGTACATCAGCAGCAGGGCGGAGTTGGCCACCACCGCCACCGATCCGACGTTGTGCACCAGCGCGCCCTCCACCGGCCCCAGGACGGAGGCCATGGAAAGAGCGACGGCGAAGAAGTTCCACACCAGCGAGAAGGCTATGTTGAACCTCACCCGGGACATCATCCTGCGGCTGAGGGCGATGGTGTGAGGGATGCTCCCCATCCTGTCCCCCACAAGAGCCAGGTCGGCGGCGTCCACCGCGATGTCCGATCCGGTCTCGCCCATGGCGATGCCCACGCTGGCGGTCTTGAGGGCGGGGGCGTCGTTCACGCCGTCCCCCACCATGCAGACCCTCCCGCCGGACCCCTGGATCCTCTCTATCTCGGCCACCTTGTCCTCGGGGGTGCACTCGGCCCTGTAGTCCCCGATCCCGGCCGACGAGGCGATGTACGATGCCGCCCGGGGGTTGTCGCCGGTGAGCAGCACGCACCCCACTCCCATGGACGAGAGCTCCGACACCATCGCCGCGGAGTCCCCGCGGATGGTGTCCGACATGGACACCGTCCCGGCGAAGACACCGTCCACCGACACGAACACCGAGGTGCATCCCCTGCCGTGGAGCTCCTCCGCGTGCTCGATGTACTCGTCCGGGACCGCGACGCCCAGGTCGTCCATCATCGCCCTGTTGCCGACGGCGACGTCCCTGCCGCCCACGGCGGCCCGGACCCCGCGCCCGATGACCGCCGAGAACTCCGAGGGGTCGGAGACGGCGCCCCCGTTGGACACGGCGTAGGACGCCATGGCCCTTCCGAGGGGGTGCTCCGAGCGGGACTCCGCGGATGCCAGCACGCTGAGGAACTCCGAGGCCCCCATCTCGGTCCTGACGTCCACCACCCGGGGCCTCCCCTCGGTGACGGTCCCGGTCTTGTCGAAGGCCACCGTGTCCACCGAGGCCAGCCTCTCCAGGGCGTCCCCGTCCTTCACCAGCACCCCGTGCCGCGTCAGGTTCCCCATGGCCGCCACCACCGCGGTGGGGGTCGCGAGGATGAATGCGCAGGGGCAGAACACGATCATTATGGTCACGGCGACGTAGATGTCCCTGGTCACGAGGTAGGTGACGACCACCAGGAGCATCACCATGGCCACCAGGCGGGTGGCCCACCGGTCGGCGGTGCGGACCATGCGGGTCCTGCCCGCGTCCGCGGACTCCACCATCTTGGCCATCCTCTGCATGGAGGAGTCGCCGCTCTCCCTGAGGACCTCCATGTCGAAGGCCCCCATCTGGTTGATTGTGCCGCTGAACACCTCGTCCCCGGCGGTCTTGTCCACCGGGATGGACTCCCCGGTGATCACCGACTGGTCTATGGAGGTGCTCCCGGACAGTATCCTCCCGTCCACCGGGACGGACTCCCCGGGGAGGACCCTGGCCACCTGGCCCACCCTGGCCTCCTCCACCGGGACGACCCTCTCCCCGCCGGCCTCGACGATCCTGACGGTCTTGGGGGTCATGCCGATGAGCCTCTCCATGCCGCGGGTGGCCCTCCTGGAGGAGTACTGCTCCAGGGCGTCGCCGATCTGCATGATGAACGCCACCTCCCCTGCGGCGAAGTACTCGCCCAGGCAGACCGCGGCGATGATGGCCAGGGACACCAGCACCCCGGCCCTTATGTCGTGGTTGATCACGAGGCCCTTGACGGCGCCGAATATGATCGGCAGTCCGCAGAGGACGATGGCCACCCACGCCGGGTCCAGCCATTCGACGGGCTTCCAACCGGCGAACGACAGCACCAGGGCGACGGCGGACACCGCCATCAGTAACACCGAACGGTTGAAACCGTCCTTCCAGATGTCCGAAATCGAACCCATTCTATCGAACCGTCCGCCTCGGAGTGCGGCGATTTATAGGCTTCTGCGCCCCCCGATCCGGATGCACAAGATCCGATGAATCGTGTTAACCCGGTAGCAACCCGGCGGTTTCCTTGGTACCGTATGTCATTAGATGTTCATTCGTAACACTCAGGACCCGGACGGGTGTTACGATTCTCGGATGTCGGGATAAGCGATGCTACCTTAAGGTTCTACAGACCTTATTAAAGAAATTTGACTATTTGTTTAATAAGAATTTTTTTATTAACGTCTGCTTTACTATGGACCATGGATGAGCGCGCCTACAGCCCGGTTATCTCCGGGGATGTGGAATGGTCCGTCAACGGAGAGTTCTGCTACTTCAAACCTAAGCCGCTCCCGCTGGACTTTGAGATCGACGATGAGGTACGCGACCTCATCGACAGAGCCATGCTGGCACTAGGCAGATTGGACGGGAAGGTCTCCCAGATATCCTCCGGTGAGCGCGATATGGTCACCAGAGCGTTCACTATGAAGGAATCTGCGATGTCCTCGGCAATAGAGGGGACTGGCACTACGATGTCAGACCTGTACCTTTCCGAGATAGGCGTCGATGCCGACCCTCACAAGATCGAAGACAATAAGGAAGTCATGAATTACAAATGCGCCCTGGATCTCGGCCTGGAAATGGTGAATTCCAAAGGCCGTATCACCGAGGATGACATGATGAGGATGCACACGGTCCTCTTGGAAGGGGTCAGAGGCATGGGCAAGCATCCAGGGGCCTATCGTGATGTCCAGGTCTTCGTCGGAGGCCACGGGGACACGTTGGAAACCGCCAGATATGTCCCTCCGCCGCCATTGTACATACCTTGGCTCATGGAAAACTGGTTCGATTTCGTGAACACCGATCGCGGGAACCCGCTGGTGAGGGCGGCCCTCGCCCACTACCAGTTCGAAACAATACATCCTTTCACCGATGGCAACGGAAGGATGGGGCGTCTGATCATCATGCTCATGCTGCACAGGGAGGGCGTGTCCAACCACCCTGTCCTCTACATCAGCGAGTATCTCAACAGGTACAGGGAAACATACATAGACGTGCTCAGCGGCGTCAGAGAGGCGGATCGCTTCCAGGACTGGCTGGTGTTCTTCCTCATGGGTCTCATCCGTCAGACCGAGAGTTCCGTCAGACTGATCGATGCCCTCAGAGAGTACAGGAAAGAGATAATCCGCGATGAGAGGAACATCAACTTCATCCGTGCAACGGACATGTTATTCCACAACCCGTACATCCGCATATCCGACGTCGCCTTGTCACTTGAAGTGACCGTTCCCACCGCTACGAAGATTGTGGAATCTATGGTCTCAAAGGACATCGTCAGAGAGATAACCGGTCAGAAGAGGAACCGCATATTCGTCGCCGACCGCATACTGTCGTTAATCGAGGGGGATCAGGAGGACCTTGAACAGTGATGCGACAACCTG
>CAYZSQ010000107.1:0-5171 GCA_964479785.1 uncultured Methanomassiliicoccales archaeon | reverse complement strand
CCTTCAAGGACACCGCCGGTCCCTCGATCCACGTCCTGGTCAAGCTGCTGTCCACCATCTGCCTGGTGGCGGCGGTCCTCTTCATCGCCTGAGGGCGATGTGAAAAGGGGCGGGGGAGACCCCGTCCCACCTTACAATCGGATAGTTTCTCTTCGATTTCACGGCGCCCGTCCCACGATCTCCCTGCGGAGGTCGTCCTTTATCGACTCCGGGATGTCCTCGCAGCCGAGGTAGTCCTCCATGGCCTGGGCGTAGTCGGCGCCGTCGACGGCCGCCACGAAGGCCATGCCGCGGGCCAGCACGGAGACGTCATCGTCCGCCAGCCCGAACACCATCACGGGGATCCAGCAGGACTCCTCCCTCATGTACAGCGTCCCGGAATCGGCCTGGGACATCATGGATGCCCAGTTCTCCGCGTCCGCCGGGGAGGCGAAGACGTTCTGGGTTATCCTCCCGGATGCGGTGCAATAGGCGTACCTCACCACGATCTGCATGCGTCGGAATCGGCGTGCCCTCCAAAAAGACATGGGGTCACACGAACGGGGACATGTGGCACCCGTTCCTCTCGGCCACCTCCTCGGCGTCCTCGTCGTAGACGGTCTTCCCGCAGACGATGGTGGCGAGGCGGTTCCTGCCCTCCCTGTCCAGATATCCCGCCCCGAAGGTGACCACGGGGTTCAGGACCTCCCTGCCTGTGGCCTCCGCGGCGTTCCTGGCACCCATGTCGCAGTTGAGGGCGATCACGAGGTCGTAGTCCCCCTCGACCGAGGCGGCCATCCTGTCGGCCTTGGTCATGTAGCAGGGCGCGGAACTGCAGACGCTCCCCTCGACCTCGATGCCGTCCTCGGCGAGCTTCGCGGCGAGCCTCTCGCCGGCCTCCTTCCCGCCGATGCTGCAGACGCGGGCACAGGTGCTGCAGGTCCACACGAGGACCCTCCTGCCACGGACGTCCTCGAGAAGCTGGGCGTAGTCCCTGTCCCTTGCCATGACCGTCATGGCCCCGTGTAGGGACAGGGCGCCCTTAAAGACATCGTGGTTCAGAAGGACTCGCCGATGGCCTTGGCCCTCTCGAGGACGTCGTCCATCGGCATCATCCCCTTGGGCATCATCCAGGTGTTGTACCCGATCCTGCCCACGGACTCGCAGAAGAAATGCTGGACCATGACCTTCTCCAGGCTCTCGGCGATGCCGTCCGCCCTGTCCTGGTCGGCGCCTGCCGTCACGATTATCGCGACCTTCTTCCCCTTCGGCAGGATGGTGGACGCGTTCATGTCCAGGAAACAGTAGAAGCGGTCCAGGACCATCTTGAACAGCCCGTTCATGTCGTTGAACTGGCACGATGTGGTGAACACCAGGCCGTCGGCTTCGCGTATGGCGTCTATCACCGGGGCGATGTCGTCCCTGATGATGCACCTGCCCCCGTTGCCCTTGCAGACCTCGCAGTTCTGGCACTGCCTTATCGTCGACATGGAGTTGAGATCGATCCTCCGGACCTCCGCGCCCTTCGACGCGGCGGCCTCCTCGACAACCCTGGCGATACTGTCGCCGTAGCCCTCCCTCCTGGGACTCGATACGATCGAAACCACCTTCATGGTATCACAATGATACGATTGCCTTGCACCATCATAAAGGGATGAGTATCAGCCGTGATATCCCCATGGTTCCCTGTGATATGCTTCGCAGATGCCAACCCATATAAAGGAGGGAGGGATAGGCACGATTCCAGTGACGAATCAATGTCTGAGGAACTCGATCTTATCCCCGTAGAGGACATCAAAGTGACAAAAGGAATGACCGTGGACCAGATGCTCAGGGCCATGGGCCGCGCCGGCGGGTTCACCGCCCAGAAGCTGGCCGACGCCACGGACATCGCCGAGGCGATGATCACCAGGGAGGGGTGCCTCAGGATCCTGTCCTTCCCCGCCTGCATCATGGCCACCGGTACCCGCGGCGTCATCGTCGACATGGTCAAGAACGGCATGATCGACCTCATCGTCACCACATGCGGGACCCTGGACCACGACCTGTCCAGGTCCTTCGCCCAGTACTACAAGGGCGACTTCATGATGGACGACGCCATGCTCAGGGACGAGTACGAGATCAGCAGGCTGGGGAACGTCCTGGTCCCCGACTCCTGCTACGGCATCGTCCTGGAGGAGAGGCTCCTGCCCATGTTCGACGAGATCTTCGCCGACACCGACTCCCTGACCACCCATGAGATCATCGACCGCGTGGGCGCCAGGCTGGACGACGAGGACTCCCTCCTGTACCAGTGCCACAAGCACAACGTCCCCGTGGTGGTCCCCGGGATCACCGACGGCTCCTTCGGCTGCCAGCTCTGGATGTACTACCAGACCCACAGGAAGCTGAGGATCGACATGTTCGGGGACGAGCAGCTGCTGTCCCAGCTGACCAACGACGCCGAGTTCACCGGCGGCATCCTCATCGGCGGCGGCATCTCCAAGCACCACGTCATCTGGTGGAACCAGTTCCGCGGCGGCCTCGACTACTGCATCTACCTGACCACCGCCCAGGAGTACGACGGGTCCCTCTCCGGCGCCCAGATCCGCGAGGCGGTCTCCTGGGGCAAGGTGAAGTCCGACGCGAAGAAGATGACCGTCGAGGGGGACGCCACCATCAGCCTCCCGATCATCTACGCCGGACTGGCCGAGAGGCTGCTCTGAATGAGGAAGGTCCTCATGGTCCCCGGGGACGGCGTGGGTCCGTCCCTGGTGGCATCCGCCGAGAGGGTGCTGGCCGCCGTGGCCGGCGATGTGGAGGTCGTCCACGGGCTGGCGGGGTTCGACGCCTACGAGGAGACCGGGGAGTACCTCCCGGCGGAGACCCTGGACCTCATGAGGGAGTGCGGCAACGTGATCTGCGGGCCGCTGCTCCCCTACAGGGACGAGTCCGGCAGGACGGTGGACCTCCTGGACTCCCTCAGGGGCACCCTGGACCTCTTCTCCACCGTCAGGACCTTCAGGACCCTGGCGGACGGGTTCGGCGTCCCCGGTGTGAGGGCCACCCTCTGGTCCAGCAACGCCGTCAAGGGCCACGACGTCGTGGAGACGCCGGACCTGGACGGGATAACCATCAGCAAGTACATCCGGGCGTCATACTACAGCAGGACCATGACCCGGGCCCTCTCCGACCTGGAGTTCCGCGGCGGGGACTCGGCCGTCTGCCTCACCAGGGACGACCTGTTCCCGGAGTCCAGCGCCATGTTCTCCGAGGCCTTCGACGCCGCCTTCGACCCGGCCAGGTACAGGACCGAGCACGTGAACATCAGCAGATGGGCCTCCTGGGTGGTCCAGGACCCCTTGAGGTACCGGTTCATCGTCTGCGCCGACCTGTACAGCCATGTGGCCTCCGGCCTGCTGGCCGGCCTCACCGGGGGCAACCACCTCTCGCCCCTCGGATACGTGGGCGACACCACCCTGGTGATGGTCCCCGGGACCGCGGAGTCCTTCAGGGGCGTGCGGAAGGGAGCCGCCAACCCCACATCCACCCTGGTCGGGGTGGCGATGTGCCTGTACAACTCCGGCATGGCCTCGGAGGCGGAGTCCGTATTCGGCGCCCTATCCGCCACGTACGCCGCCGGCGAGCTCACCGGCGAGTTCGGCGGAGGGCTGGACACCGACGCCTTCACCGACAGGATCGTGTCCAGGCTCCGATCCGGACCGTTCGCCCGGGCCTTGACAGCTTTATATCGTCGGTCCGCGGATACAACAATAGGAAGTGTTACCGAATGAAGGATGCCGGACACAGGGCCTGCGTGGAGGCCGCACTGAGATTCGAGACCACGGACAGGACCCCCGTCAACAACTTCGCACTCGTCACCGCCGCCCGCAGCGCCGGATGCACCGTCGAGGCGGCCAGATGGGACCCCGGACTCTCCGCCAGGGTGTCCGTCGACTACGCCCTGAAGACCGAATCCGACTTCGTCAAACCCATCCTGGACTCCCAGGTGCCCTTCAAGGACATGGGCATGGACGTCAGATTCCCCGAGGACGACTACGGCAGGGTGCCCGGACACCTGGTCCAGACCCCCGAGGAGGTGGACGACCTGGCGGTGTTCGACCCGTACAGGGCCGAGGAGTGCCCCGGATTCACCAGGGTCATGGTCGAGGCGCTGGAGGAGACCGCCAGGATCCTCCCCGAGGACCTGCACGTCTGCGGGCTCTCCTGGGGACCCATCACCACCGCCGGATACTGCATGGGCGTGGAGGACATGCTCATGGCCGTGATGATGGAGGAGACGGACATGGTGAAGAAGCTGATCTCCAAGATGACCGGGCTGGTGTCCGGGATGCAGAGGCGCATGATCGACGCCGGCGCCACGGTCATGTGGATGGCCGACCCCACCTCGTCCTGCGACATCATCTCCCCGGACATGTTCGCCGACCTCTCCCAGGAGCACATAGCCAAGGTCGTCTCCGACGTGAACAGGGAGGACGACGTCCCCACCTTCGTGCACATCTGCGGGAAGACCCTGGGGATAATCGACATGCTGAAGGAGACCAAGGCCGACTGCCTCAGCTTCGACCACGCCGTGGACGCCGCCAAGGCCAGGGAGGCGGCCGGTACCGACATGGCCCTGATGGGCAACCTGGACCCCGTCCAGCTCATAATGAGCGGCACCCCGGAGCAGATCACGGCGCAGTCCTACAGGCTCATAGACGCCGCCGGGAGGGAGGGGGGCTTCATCCTGGCCCCCGGCTGCGAGACCCCCATCTCCAGTCCGGACGAGAACGTGCTGGCCATGGGGAGGGCCGGCAGAGGGTACTGGACCCGCTGACCTCCCCGGGAATCCCACGCCGCCCGGGATCCCCGCGGGCCTCCCTGGCCCGCGCCGGCCGGTCTGGACGTGCTGGAAAACTGTTATATACGACCCAAGCTTGCACAACCTCACTGCAAGGGTAGTCAAGCCTGGCCAACGACGCTAGCTTGAGGGGCTAGTCCTTAGTGGTCCGCGAGTTCAAATCTCGTCCCTTGCACCACTTTTCATCCAATGTCCCTGTGATTCCGGACCGACGCGTCGTCACAATCTCAGAACTGCCGGTTCATCTGTCCAGGTCGTAGCTCAGCGTGCATGCCGGCCCGTCCATCCGGAACCTGCACATCGCCCCGTTGACGAACGTCATCCTGGGGGCCTTGTGGCCCACGTCGGC
>CAYZSQ010000106.1:0-5189 GCA_964479785.1 uncultured Methanomassiliicoccales archaeon | reverse complement strand
AGCGCCTCTGAAAGGAGCACCGGGTCGGCGTCCAGGTCCGAGGCGTCGTAGTTGGAGTAATCTATGGGGAATCCCTCAGAGCGCACCTGCTCCACAGCCCGGTTGAGGAGGAAGCTGTCCTTGGTGCCTATGGAGATGTTTATTAAACGCATGCAAGGGTTGGATGATATTGCCGATATATCGTTCTAGCCCGGCCCCCGTGTGACAGCAAGGTCACAGGAGGGTCACCAGATGGACTTCTTCCTCTGAATGTACAGGAAATAAAGGAACAGCGGACTACCTATCAGGGCGGTGATCACTCCGACAGGCAGCACGTTGGGTAGCAACCTGACTATGCAGTCCGCACCCACTACCATCAGCGCACCGACGATCAATGATGTCGGAATCAGAATCTTGTTATTGCTCCCTACGAACAACCTGGCCACATGCGGCGCCACGAGACCGACGAAACCGATTGTTCCGGTATAGCACACCGCCACCGCGGTCGTCATGGAGATAATGACGAAACACACGAGTCTCACGCGAACCGTGTTCTCCCCCAAACTGGTAGCGACCTTGTCCCCCTGTCCCACGACGTTTATCCTGTTGGCCAGAAGCATCATGGCCAGCAGGAGTGCTGCCAAGGTGGCAACTAGGGGAGCGAGAGAGGTCCAGTCCACATTGACCAACGTGCCCAGGCTCCACTCGTAGATTTCGTGTATCTGTTCCGCCTCGGCATTGAACTTGACGAATGTCGTGAAGGCATTGAACATATACATCACGGCGATTCCGATCAGGATCATCATCGTCGCACTGGATCTCTTGAAGCTGGAAATGACGACAATCGCGAAGGCGGGTATAAGCGCGAAAAGGAAAGCGTTGGCGATCTGGGCAGTGGCCCCCTGTGCACCCGGTATGACGCTGATCCCGAACACTATGGAAACAGTCACCCCGAACAGTGCCGCGGAGGATATTCCGAGTGTGTATGGGTCGGTCAGTGGATTGCGTGTGATGCTCTGCATGACCGCCCCGCAAACAGCCAGGATTCCACCCACGCAGATTCCCGCAATCGTCCTCGGAGCGTTGTCGTTGATCACCACCTGGTCGATCCACCATTGGTCGTAATCCTCCGCACGGGAAGGCAGATTGCCGGTCACATGATCCCAGACCACCTCCAGGGCCTCAACAAACGAAATGTCGACGCGACTTATGGACAGCGAAAATACGCTGATGACGAATATCATCAGAATCAGGGCGAGAGCGTACATCGCCCGGCGCCGGTTGTTGTTCCGGTACTGGATGACGCTGTGCCTGATGCGTTCCGAAACGTTCACCATACCGCCCTCCTCTGTTTGATTATGAGATACAGGAAGATCGGAGCGCCGACTAGCGCTGTGACCACACCGACAGGTATGGTTGCAGACACGTCGATGGCACGGGACACTATGTCGCACCCCAGAAGGAAGGCGGCGCCCAGCACAACGGAGCCGGGAATGACGAAACGGTTGTCCGATCCGATCATCAGCCTGACCATGTGTGGCACGATCAGCCCTACGAACCCGATTATGCCGACGGAACTTATGATGGACGCGGCCATAAACGACAGCACTATCAGGCATACCAGCCTGAGCTTCTCGCTATCCAGGCCAAGGGCGCGGGCGTCCTTGTCCTCCAGCGACATCAGATTGAGCTTATTGGATAGGACCATCAGAATGACTGTCCCGACCACACACGTGATCAAAGGCAGCGGAACAGAATCCCAGGAAAGGTCGGACAGCGACCCGACCTGCCAGCGGTAGACTTCTGACAGCGTCTGTTCGTCAGTGGACACCAGAAGGATGCTGGTGAGAGAGCTGAACAGATATGATACCGCGGTCCCTGCTAGAATCAACGTCGCAGGCGACTTGTTCAGAAATGGTGCCATGACATAGATGACGAGCACCGGGATCATGGCAAAAAGCATCGCATTGATGGCCAGGCCGTAACCGTCCAGACCGCCGGACCCGGCGGTGAATCCCATTACCATACCTATGGCGACGCCCAGCAGTGCTCCCGACGATATCCCCGTAGTGTACGGATCCGCCAGGGGATTCTTCATGACACTCTGCATGGCGGCGCCTGCGACTGACAGTCCGGCACCCGCCACTATGGCAAAGATTACACGTGGCAAGCGATAGTTCCAGACGATGTTATCGTCATACCACAGCTCATACTGCGTCGTCTGGTCATAAACGACGCCCGAGATGTGGTCGATCAGCAGCCCGTACACCTCTGAGACGGACAAGCTGCGGGTCCCAACAGCCAGTGAGACGAAGAAGAGCCCAACGAGCACAGCCAGAATAATTCCTATGAACAAAACCCTGCGGGCGGTATATCGGGAATAGCTCTCCTTCACTTCGACTTTAGAAACCGAATCCATCGCCAACTCTCCACTATGAGAAAAGACCGGGGTTTCCCCCGGATTGGGTTTAAGCCATGTCCTCGGGCGTAATCACAAAGGTCATGGAGGAGATGTCGAAGTCCAAGCCGTTGTAAAGCTGGTCCACGAAACTCTGATGGAGTTCGTTGATGACGTCCAGGCTGACATATTCCGTGTGCATGGCGTAGGCGGAGTAGGCCACTCTAAGCACAGGGGGAATTGTACCGGAGATGATGTACTGTCCGGAATCCGCATACCTCCATTCCGCAAATGGAGTGGTGCAGGTGGTGATGAGCTCGGCAATGCTCTCAGCGGTCTGACCGTAGTCGAGGCCGGATCTGAGGTGCATGATGTAGTCGAAATCGTATGTGTAGACCTCGGGGTGATCTTCGATCTTCAAAGATGTGGAGCCTCCGAAACTGACCTCCGGGATGCCGTACTCGGCACCAGCGCGCAAAACAGCCTGTGTGTAGTCAGAGCCAGTGGATGAAAGGTATCCAGTCATGCTGGACACGACGACCTTGGGCAGCTCGGTTATTCCGGAGACGACGCTGTCCACATATTCCAGCACCTCCAGGCACAAGTCCAGATACGTCTCGGCACGGTCGACCTTCTGGAACAACAGCCCCAGGAGCATGGTGGTATGAACGAGTGTCTCCTCGTCAACTGCAGAGGAGGCGACACGAACCACATCGACGCCCGCATTCTCAAAATCGGCCTCGTTCGTGATGTAGGTGCGGTTCCATTCCGTAATGACCGCGGTAACGCCCTCTGTGGCAATGACGTCTGAAGAACCGGCCTGGCCGTCCTCGAAGGTGATGGTTGTGGAACTGGAACCGAGCTTGACGACTTTGTCTGTGTTGAGGTAGTTGTCTCCGAACAAAGTGGAATCGAGTGAGGAGGAGTATGATGCCCCCTTTACCTCGTCCAGTATTCCCATGGAGAAAAGCGTTATGGACAGGTTCGTGGAAGCGGTGATGATCACCGAGGATATCGGGAACTTGGTGGAGACCAACTCCTCATCCATGATCCCATCGCCATCCACGTCATGGTAGTTGATGTGCCAGATGGTTGTAGACTCGCCGTTGATTACAGCATTGACCACAGCGATGTCCTCGGCATCCAGAACTCCGTCCTGGTTGGCATCTGCAAGGGGATACTCCTCTGCGGTGTGACCCTCATCTATGAGCTGTTGAATCAGTGCGGCATCACTCTCATCGATGTACCTGTCACCGTTGATGTTTCCATACACCTTCAGGGCGGCTTCCTGGAGCTCTACGGGTGTCCCGTTATCAGGATCGTCGTCGCCTGAATAGACGAAATAGACGCCAACAGCGGCTATGATGAGTACCACCACTACCGCTATGGCGCCGAGCATTTTCTTGTCCATATGTTCACCTCAGATAAGATGGCCATCGGAAACCTTGCTTCCTCTGGTCGTTGTCGAAACCGTGTACTGGCTGAGGTCCGTGGTGCAGAGGGCCCCGTCCGGAAGAGGATCGCAGCATTCGCAGCTCTCGTCCAGAAGCATGATGTACGGGCTCCCTCCGTCGTCCAGGATTCTGCTTTCGACACCGTATACGTGGCGGATGTTCTCAACCGTCAGAACCTCGGAGGGCGTCCCGACAGCGAAGATCCTGCCTTCATGCATCAAAATGACATTGTCGGAATACCTTGCCGCGATGTTGAGATCGTGGCTGATCATGATCACAAGAAGATTCTCACTATGGGATAACTGCCTAAGCGTACGCGAGATGCCCAGTTGATGCTTGATGTCCAGATTCGACGTCGGTTCGTCAAGCAGTAGGACTTCCGGCCTCTGGACGAGTCCCCTGGCTAGCATTACCTTCTGATGTTGCCCTGCGGACAACTCGTTGAAATAGCGCATAGCCAAGTCCTGTATGCCGAGCTTCTCCAGTGTGTCGTAAACGATTTCGAGATCCTCGTCGGTAGTCCTCCATTTTGCGTGTGGATGCCTTCCCAGAAGGACTGTATCCACGACAGTAAGGGGAAAGGTGTCCGATGAAGAGTATGGAACATAGCCGATATGCTTGGCCATGTCCTTCAACGTGTACTCTGAGACATCCTTCCCATCATAGAAGATCGTCCCCACTGTTGGAGAGAGGATCTTGTTGATGCAGTGTATCAACGTCGACTTGCCGACACCGTTTGGCCCCAGTATCGAAACTACCTGTGGCCCACAGATGTCCAATGTGATTCCGTTTAGAACAGCATCATCCACACTGCCGTAGGCAAACTTGATGCCGTTGATGACTATTTCCATGGTATCACGTTGGATGATAAATCCAATGTCCTTATTGTATATCAATATTATGCCCGAAAAATTACATTTTACAACGATTCTGATAATTCAAAATCATTCATTCTTGAATAGATTGGCTATGCATAAAATAACTGACATCATAACTCACATATCGTTGGTTGGATTATACATACAACCAAGGCACCAATTGAAGGAGGATATCATGAAGATCGAGAATGTGTCATCCACCTGCACACCCGTGTGTCGTCCTCCGAGTGTTCCATACCGTCGAAGTACACGTAGACGATCAACTCCCTGCAATCCTGAACAAGGGAATTGTATCGTTCGTCACCACAAATGCATCCCCGCCGATACCTGAGACCGTCGGTCTCGGCAGGAAACTTCCCCTGCACGTCCACCCACCATCAGAGCGGAGATCTCGTCCCGTGCTCAGGCCACCTTACCCTATAGCCGCCCTCACGCTCTCGGCGAGCCTGTCCGCGTTGAGGTCCTCCAGCCTGAAATACG
>CAYZSQ010000105.1:0-5191 GCA_964479785.1 uncultured Methanomassiliicoccales archaeon | reverse complement strand
AGACCCAAATCCATTGGATAGTGCTTCCATCCAAAAGAATCATAATATATAAGTGGTTGAACGTCGAATTTCCGTCTCAAAATCCCAATAATCGATTTTAAATATTATATTGTACCCATCCAATGCAGCTAATTGCATCATATATATTCAATATTTAAAAGTTATTACATCCATCCGTATTTTTTAAATATCTAGTACGGGCATGGTTCAACTAACGAGTTACACGACTCGTAAGGAGGAGATGTGACCATCGGTCACGGTCCGATCGGACCCACAGTCCTCATGGAGGCAAACATATGGCTTTCGAAAACGAAGAGAAGAAACTGCACGACGCGCTCGTGTCCTGTAAAGTACCCGACATCGCCAAGGCTGTCGAGGAGGCCCACAACGCCGGGATGCCGGCCACCGAGATCATCGACTGCCTCGGCAACTCCATGTCCGAGGTCGGCGTCCTGTTCGAGAGGGGCAAGCTGTTCCTGCCCCACGTCCTGAGCGCCGCCAACGGGATGAAGAAGGCTATGGACGACCTGGGACCCGAACTCGCCGCCGGCGGGGAGTCCGTGGACGCCAAGGCCTCCGTCGTCATGGGAACCGTGGAGGGAGATGTCCACGACATCGGCAAATCCATCTGCTCCACGATGCTCCAGTGCGCTGGATTCGACGTCCACGACCTCGGAAGGGACGTCCCCAAGAACAGCTTCATCGAGGAGATCAAGGGAGGCTGCACCTTCTGCGGCATGTCCGCCCTGATGACCACCACCATGACCGTCCAGAAGGAGGTCATCGAGATGCTCAAGGAGGCCGGACTCAGGGACAAGGTCACCGTCATGGTCGGGGGAGCCCCCGTCACGCAGGCCTACGCCGACAAGATCGGAGCGGACATCTACGGAGAGTCCGCCTCCGAGACCACCAGGAAGGCGAAGGACAAGCTCTGAGAATAAAAATCGAGAAGGGACAATCATGACTGAGTACTACACAAGGATGGGTGACGGAAAGAGAGTCACCATGACCAAGGAGCAGATCATGGCGGACATCCAGTCCGGAACCGCCGACGCTGCTGACATGGGGGAGATCCCCGCGCTCACCTCCGACGAGATGGAGAAGCTCTTCGAGATCATCTCCGACTCCAACAGGATCGTGGGAGTGGAGCCCGGAAGGGAGGTCGTCCTCACATACGACATCGGACAGCTGGACTTCACCGGCGACAACGGGAACTCCGGGAACGGAGTGGACATGGGAAGGCTGGAGGCCGCCCTGCTCCACGAGAGGGCCCTCGGAGCCGACACCTTCGAGCTCGCCCACGCCGACTACTCCATCAAGCCGGTCAAGCCCATCATCGCCAACGAGATGCAGACCATGGAGGAGATCCAGAACGAGATCATCATCCCGTTCTTCTACGGCGCCATGCCCAACATGGGACTCTACTACTCTCCCGACGGACCCTACGGCAACCCCGCCGACCTCATGAGGGAGTTCAAGCTGGAGGAGTCCATGGCCTCCTCCGAGGCCGCCGCCGTGCACCTGGCCAGGGACATCGAGTACGTCTCCACCAGGGTCATCCAGGCCGGGGCCGACGGATTCAACTTCGACACCACCGCCTCCGCCGGGGACGCCGACTTCGTGGGCACCCTGATGGGGGTCGAGGCCCTCAGGAAGGCCTGCCCCGACGCGTACATCAACGTGGGGATGGCCGGCGAGTCGGTCATGGGCATCCACGGATCCATCGAGTACGACGGCCAGATCGTGGCCGGGATGTACCCCCACCAGCAGGTCAAGGTCGCCGAGAAGGCCGGGGCCGACGTCTTCGGACCCGTCTGCAACACCAACA
The DNA here is from genome assembly GCA_964479785.1 of uncultured Methanomassiliicoccales archaeon. Lineage (GTDB taxonomy): Archaea > Thermoplasmatota > Thermoplasmata > Methanomassiliicoccales > Methanomethylophilaceae > Methanoprimaticola. Next base: position 3,363 of record CAYZSQ010000105.1, on the reverse strand, counting down.
CCAGCAAGAGCCTGGCGTGGAACCTCGCCCGCGCCGTGACCTTCATCAAGGAGTGCACCAGGGTCTCCACGATCCCCTGCCATGTCAACATGGGAATGGGAGTCGGCGGCATCCCGATGTGCGAGACCGCCCCCATCGACGCCGTCACCAGGTGCAACAAGGCCATGGTGGAGATCGGCAACGTCGACGGCATATAGGTCGGGGTGGGAGACACCGCCGGAATGGCAGTCCCCCACTACATGGCCTCCGGAATGGGAGGGATCAGGTCCGCCGGCGACCTCGTCGCCAGGATGGAGTACGACAAGAACATGAAGGTCGGCAAGGCCAAGGAGTACGTCGCCAAGAAGCTCGGCATCTCCGCCATGGACATCGCCGACGAGTGCATCATGAGGGAACTCAGGGAGGAGCTCAGGATCGGAACGATCACCGCCGTGCCCGGAGTCCCCCGCGGTATCGCCGCGAAGATGAACATCGAGAAACTGCTGGACATCAAGATCAACAGCTGCGACAAGTTCCGCGAGATGCTGAACTGAAACTGATTTTCACCAAAGGGGGCCCAGGCCCCCACCCTTTTTCTATCTTTATAAAGGTGAGTGAAATGTCAGAGAACGTAGGACTGGCACGTACCGTCAACTGGAAGCAGGGCATGTTCATCGCCCTGGGCGTTCCGCTTCTGATCGTGCCGTCTCTGTACGACGTTGAACAGCTCGTCTGGGGTCTGTGCATCGTCATCTGGACCGTCTCCGTCCTGCAGGGGTTCGTGCAGAACCTCGCATACGGCGAGATGGTCACATTGTTCCCCAACGCCACCGGCCTACCGGGATGCGCTCAGACCGTGTTCAGCGGTTCGAAGTCCAACAGCGGCGTTGACAAGGGTAAGCTGATAGGCGCCTTCAGCGCCTGGTGCTACTGGTTCGCCTGGACCCCCGTGGTGGCCATCTTCTCGATGATGATCGGGGACTACCTGGTCACCATGTTCTCCATAGAATGGACGGGATATGCGCTCCTGGGACTGTACATGCTCGTGGGGATAATCATCGTCGTCATCATGTACGCCCTCAGCTCCCGCGGCCTCGAAGGGGGCGCCACTGTCGGCACGATTCTAGCACTTATCTCGATCATCCCCATCGTCATCATCCTCATCGGAGGCCTGGCGACAGGGATGTTCGACTTCAGCACCATCACGAACGAATTCGTCTCCCCCGAATGGTCCTGGTCCGCCTCCGAGATCGTCACGGTCATCGGATGCTTCGGACTGGCCCAGTGGAGCGCATGCGCATGGGAGACCGCGGCCGTCTACGGGCCCGAGTACAAGAACCCCGGAAAGGATGTCCCCAAGGCCCTGTTCGGATGCGGGATCATCTGCCTGCTGATGTACTTCTTCGTGTCCACCGTGGTGTTCGGATCCCTCGGACACGAGGGGATCGCCGAAGCGGGATACACCACCCTCGCGCCCATCGCCGAGTTCGCCTTCGGAGAATACGGATCATACATCGCACTGTTCTTCCTGATCGTGGCGATGATCCTCATCATCCAGACCGGATTCCTCGGTTCCTCCAGGACCCTGAACTCCATGGCCTCTGAGCACAACCTCCCCGGTTGGTTCGGTAAGATGAACAGCCACGGGATGCCCTCCAACGCGATGCTCTTCGTGGGGGTCTTCAACCTGTTCCTGGTGTTCATCATCGAGTTCAGCGCGTTCATCCTGGACATGACGACCACTGTGATGACCGTCCTGACCGCTTCCGCCATCGGATACTGCGTCGCCAACGGCATCGCCCTGCTGGCATTCGTCGTGACGAGGAGGGACGCGAGGTTCAAGGACATGGAGAGGCCGTTCAAGGCGCCCCGCGGATGGCACTACGTCATCGCGGTCTTCGCGATCATCCAGTTCCTGGTGTTCATCCCGTGCCTGATCTACTGGAGCTACCTCCAGTCTGGTGGATTCGTCGCCACGGCCATGGCGGTGGTCGTCCTGGCCGTCTTCGTCCCGGTCTGGTACTGGGTCCAGAAGAACCAGGCCCCCGCGGCGTCCGGAACCGAATGATTCAAAACAGGGGGATCAATCCCCCTTTCCAAACCATTTGAAGAGGTGGACTCATGGCAAAGATCGCGAACCTCATCCTGGATTCCCCCCTGCTCCCCGTCATAGGCGTCGTCGCCTCGGCGATCGGGATAGCCGCATACTTCCTGCCGTGGAGTTCGATGGGGGGATACACCGGCCTCGACCTCCTCATGGGGGACACGGGCCTGTCCGGATTCCAGGCGTATCTGCCGACCGTGGCGACGCTGCTGATGGTCTTCATCCTAATCGTATCCGCGATGGGAGTGGTCGACCGCCGGAGGAGGATGACGTTCTACGGGATGATCATCTTCGGATTCCTCACGCTCCTGATCATCGTCCTCTTCGGGAACTGGACGCCGCTCGAGGACTACAAGCTGCTGACGAACGGCGGCCTGGGATTCTACGTCGCGATGTTCTCGGCCATCCTGTACTTCCTGGCGGGAGTCGTCGGATACTCGGTGCGCCCGTTGCCCCCGCCGCCGGAGAGGGTGACCGCTCAGAACAAGAACCGCAAATGAGTGCGGATTCTCAAACTATTTGAATGTTTCTATTATTGCATTATGTTTCTCGCCAAAAATAATAATGCTTATATACTAATTTAATCAGACAAATCGATATAACGTTATCTTTAAATACAAAAGATTTTAAAACTACTATTCTTAGAATAAATTTTAAATACGACTAATCGAATCTTATTATCACCCCTACGGAGGAATCTAGAATGAGCAAAGATCAGATTCTCGCAGACCTCAAAACGTCTATCGAGACATGGAACATCAAACTGGCACAGGATGCCACCAACGCCGCCATCAACGAGGGCATCTCCATCGCCGAGATCATCGGCGACGGACTCGGGAAGGGAATGGAGGTCGTCGGAGTGAGATTCGACAAGGCCGAGATCTTCCTCCCCCAGGTAGTCGCCGCCTCCAAGACCATGGAGGCCGCGCTGAAGATCCTCGAGCCCCTGATGACCGCCGGAGCCGGCTCCCTGAAGGGAACCGTCGTCATGGGCACCGTCGAGGGGGACATCCACGAGATCGGCAAGAACGTGTGCTGCGCCATGCTCCGCGGAGCTGGATACAACGTCATCGACCTGGGGTGCGACGTCACCGCCCAGGACTTCATCGATGCCGGAGACGAGAACGAGGCCCAGGTGCTCGGAGGATCCGCCCTGATGACCACCACTCTGGAGGCCCAGAGGGAGCTGGTCGAGGCCGTCAAGGAGGTCGAGGGACCCTACAAGTGCATCTTCGGAGGCGCCCCCTGCAGCCAGGCCTGGTGCGACCAGATCGGCGCCG
>CAYZSQ010000104.1:0-5225 GCA_964479785.1 uncultured Methanomassiliicoccales archaeon | reverse complement strand
GCTCTTGATGTGCTCGAGCTCGTCGTACCTGAACCTCTCCAGGTTGTAGGCGAAGGTCCTGTCGGCGGGCAGGATCTTCTTGGCGATCTGGATGACCGCGCTGCCCATGGACATCAGGCTCTTGTTCATGTCGATGCCGAACCTGGTCATGCCGCAGACCACGTGGCCGGGGCTGACGACGTCGCGGGGGTCCAGGACGGTCTTGATCTCCCTGGCCATGGAGGCGGTGGAGGCGTCGTGGATGACGTCCATGTTCCAGGCGAAGAACACCCCGAACCCGGTGGTCCTTCCGCCGTACTTGGCGGCCTTGTCGCCCAGGTAGAAGTTGAACCCGAAGGACGCCATGCCGGTGATCATCTCGTCGTCCTTGAAGTAGTAGGGCATGAACAGGGCGGTGTTCCTGTCCACGAGGACCCCGATGACACCTCCGGCCTCCATCTTCATGTCCTCGAAGCCGTAGTAGCAGGTGTCGGTGAACTCGCCCCAGACCTTGGTGGGGACCACGACCTCGGCGGGGATCTCCCCCACACCGACCCTCCTGGCCCTGAACTCGTAGCACCTCTCCTCCCACTCGTGCTCGGCGATCTCGTAGGCGATCTTCCTGCCGCCGGCCTTCTCGGCCATGGCGTCGACGGCGGCCTCCTCCAGGTCGTTGTGCTTCTCGTCGCCCTGGACGGTGACCAGCCAGAGGTTCTTCACGTCGGGGGCGTGGACTCCGGCCCTGTGCTGGTTGGCGAAGTGCAGGTAGTCGGACCAGGCCACGTGCAGGGGCCTGACGGACGCGTTGGCCACCAGGTCCTGCATGGGGCCGTCCATGTCCTTGAGGTTGTCGAACTCGTAGGCGAGGCACCTGATCTGCCCCATGGGATGGAGCCTGAAGGTCATGGTGCCGATGATCCCGAGGGTGCCCTCGGCGCCGGAGAAGAACTGGTTCAGGTTGTAGCCGGCCCTGTAGGACCCGGTGTCGTCGAACCCGGTGACGACGACGGAGCCGTCGTCCACGATGACCTCGGCGTTCACCACGTTCTCCCTGGCGGAGCCGTACTTGTAGGACCCGATGCCCATCCCGTTGGTGGAGTACCAGGCGCCGACGGTCCCGGAGGGGAACGAGGAGGGGTAGGATCCGATGATGTAGCCCTCCTTCATGCAGGCCTCCAGCAGGTTCTTCCACGTGCAGCCTCCCTGGACCTTGACCGTGAGGTTCTCCCTGTCGATGCAGACCACGTTCCTCATCTTGGAGGACATGTCCAGGAGGATGCCCGCGTTGGTGGGCATGCAGCCGCCCAGTCCCCAGGACGCGTTGCCCCTGGGGGTGACGGCCACGCCGTTCTCGTAGGCCAGGGCCATGATCCTGGAGATCTGCTCCACGGTCTCGGGCCTGACGACCACGTCGGGGATGTTCTTGAAGCCAAGGCCGGCCTCCTTGGGGAGGGGGGCCATGTCGTGGCTGTACAGCACGCGGTCCACGCCGCTGACGGTGACGTTGCCGGGTCCGACGATGGCCTTGAGCTTCTCGATGATGGCGGGGGTGACCTGGCGGGGCAGCTTGACATCCTCCACGTCCTCGCCCATGTAGGCGTCCTCGATCCTCCTCATGAAGTTCTTGGTGCCCTCGGTCCTGTAGACGCTGGGGCACCTGGTGCCGGACCTGCCGCCGTACTCCTCGGCCTTGTCGGCCGCGGCGTCCACGTCGGCCTCGGAGCCCTCGTAGAGCTTGACGGCCACGGTGCTGGGGTCGGGGACGTTCCCGGCGATGACGAATCCGGCGTTGATGCCCTTGCAGTCCTCGATGAAGGCGGACATGTTCCTCAGGGGCAGGTACATGGTGGGGGCGCAGGGGTCGACGCACCTGCACGCGGCGATGTTGTCGAACATCCCGTGGGCGGTCTCGTCGGGCTGCTTGGCGGCGCCGGCCTCCTCCATGATGGCGTCGAGGCAGGCGATGTCGCAGTCCACGAACTCCTCCTCGCCCTGGAAGGCCAGGACGGCCCTGTTGCCGTTGAAGGAGATCTGGTAGGGCTTCAGGGAGGGGTCCTGCCCGATCCTCTGGAAGACCTCCTGCATCTTGTCCGTGCCGGGGAACTCGTAGGCCACGGGCTTGGTCACGCCGGCGGGGTGGAGCTTGAAGGTGACCTCGGTGATGATGGCGAGCCTTCCGTAGGAGGCGGCCAGGGTCTGGATCATGTTGTATCCGGACATGTAGTACCCGATGTGGTCGTACCCTGTCTCTAGGACGGTGCCGGCGGCGGAGACGGCCACGATGTTCTCCACGGAGTCCTTCACGGTGCCGTACTTGTAGGAGCCGACTCCGGCCTCCTCGGTGTAGACCCAGTCCTCCACGGTGGGATCCTGCCCGGCGGGGCATACGCCGACGGTGAACCCGGCCTCGGCGGCGGCGTCGATGACGGCCTTGAACCTGCATCCGGCCTGGACCTTGATGGTCATGTTCTCGGCGTCCAGGGCGATGATGCCGGCCATCTCGGACATGTCCACCAGGACGGCGCCCTCGGTGTGGAAGCCCTTCCTGCTCATGGGGGACACGGAGCCCCCGTCCTCGATGATGGCGGCGACGGCCTTGCAGAGCTCGTCGTTGTTGGAAGGTTTGAGAACGTAGCTTCCGTCGACCTCGGACAGCTTCCCGGGTCCGATGAGGTGGGTCACGTGCTCCACCGTGTCGGCGGTGATCCTGTTGCATTCGCAGTTGCATTTCATGAGACTGACCTCCACTGTTTCACTACAGCGGCTTCTTCGGGCTTTGGCAGGCTGTGATGAATTATAAGGGTTTCCCGCTCGGAAAAGAAATGAGAGAAAATGAGACCAATCCGGCCTCGCGGACCAATCTGGCAATGGACTCCCGGTCGGCGGAGAACAGGTGCGTCCGGCACCTGCAGTCGGAGCATCCGAAGCCCTCCGCGGCGGGGGTCATGCCGCAGGCCGCGGCCATGCGGGCCAGCTCGCATTCGGGCACCGGGTCCGGATGGGACACGTGGGCCTCCACCCGGTCCGCCGCCAGGGTGAGATGGTCTATGTGCCAGCGCACCCTCTTGTCCCGGGACAGGTGCCTGGAGACCCTCTGGTCCAGGCCGTTCATGGCGCTGCCCACGTAGCAGTACAGCCCCCTCGGGAAATGGAGGGTGCCCAGGGCCCCGACCGGGATGTCCCTGTCGGAGTCCAGGGCGATGACGAGGATGTACGTCCCTCTGCGGATCATCCGGACCTGCGGCGGCCCTCGTCCTCGACCTGGGAGCGGGTCTTGATCCTGACCAGCACGCTGCTGTCGTCGATCTTGGACGGGGATATGTCGGCTATCTCGCCGAGCCTCCTCCCGTATACCTCCACGTTCTCCAGGTACCCCCGGTGCTCGTGGTAGGGGATCTTGATCCTGAGGCCGTCCAGGTGCAGGACCATGGGCGCCGGCCTGAGGCACATGTTGATGGGCTCGTACTCCTCCAGGACGGTCTTGACCTCCGCCGGGTGTACGAACAGCGGGTCCTCCTCGATGCCGCGCTTCCTCTCCTTCAGGACCCTCTCGACGGTGTCCGCCACCTCCTCCAGCTTGGCCCTCTCGGGAGGGGTCCTCATCCTGCCGGCCTTGCGTCCGACGCCGGTGACGATGGCGTCGCAGGTCCCCTCTATCCCCTCCGGGACGGGTCCGGAGACCAGCACGGTGGGTGCGTGGATGTCCTGCATCAGCTCGGCCTTCTTCTCCACGCAGGCCTTGAAGTTCCCCAGCATGAAGACCACCGCGTCGTACTCGTCCAGGATCATCCTCTCCGTGAGGGAGATCTGCGCCGTGGCCTTGCCGCGGCCCCTGGCCATGCCCATGACCACGGTGATGGCGCCGTAGCGCCTGAGCTCCTCGGCGATGTCGCAGATGGGGTGGGGCATATGGTGCCTCCCCAGTGTGGGTCCGACCACTGCGATCTCCGTGCCCGCCAGGGGCACCTCCTTGACCACGCCGCCGATGTCGGTGCACACGAACTCGATGGCCTCCCTGTCCTCCTCGGGGACGGACATGGTGACCGTCAGCATCTGGGAGCTCCTGTTCTTCTGGAGCACCACGCCGCCGACGTCCTCTATGATCTCGTACAGCTCCTCCGAGCGGTAGACGCCGCCGTCGTACATCAGGACCTCATACATCGTCTGAACCTCCCATCTCCCTGTGCAGCTCCCTTCCCCTCAGTATCATCTCGGGCAGGAGGATCTCCTCGGTGGCCACCACGGTGATGACGTTGCCGGTGATGAGGGTCTTCCTGTTCTTGATGCCCTCGGGCATGGTCCGCCAGATGGCGGCCATGATCTCGCGCCTGTCGTCCTCGCCGCTGGATATGATCATCCCGTTCAGCTCCTCCTCCTTCCCGCCGGTGACGTCCAGGTCGAACCTGGTCTGCTGGTACACCGCGGACCTCCCGTACCTGGCCCAGAGGGCCCTGAGGATGTCCGGGGCGTAGCGCTCCTGGGTTATGGTCACGTGGACCCCGTTGGGGTCGGTCCTTATGTTGGACACGTCGCCGATGCTCTTGGGGGCGGGCTCCGCCCTCAGGACTATGGAGAACAGGAACAACGGCGTCGAGGGCTCCAGGACCAGCTTGACCCTGTCGATCAGGACGGCCTTGTCCAGGTCGCTCATGATCTCCTCGAAGAGCTTCCCGTAGGCCTCGTCGCCGAAGGCGTCCTCCCCGACTATCTCTATCTCCATGGGACCGCCTCACAGGAATCCGGAGCTCAGCAGCGCGCCGCCCACGGCCCCGATGTACTGGGAGTCCGGCGGGACGATGGGCTGCTCCCCCAGGACCTCCCCGACCTGCCTCACCAGGCCGGAGATCAGGGACGTTCCGCCCACCTGTATGATCGGGTGCCTGACGTCGATCTCCTGGAGCTGCTGCTCGTAGACCTGCTCGGCCACCGAGTGGCAGGCGGCCGCGGCCACGTCCTCGAAGCTCTTCCCCTCGCCCAGGGTGGTGACCAGGTCCTGTATCCCGAAGACCGAGCAGTAGGAGTTCATCTTGGCGTTGCGCCACTCCCCGTTGTCGGCCAGGGCGCCCAGCTCGGTGACGTCGATCTTCATCCTCCTGGCGGTCATCTCCAGGAACCTGCCGGACGCCCCGGCGCAGATGCCGCCCATGGTGAAGTTGTCGGGGACTCCGTCTCTGACGGTGATGGCCTTGTTGTCCATCCCCCCGATGTCGATGATGGTGGCCTCGCCCCTCTGCCTGTCGGCCAGC
>CAYZSQ010000103.1:0-5254 GCA_964479785.1 uncultured Methanomassiliicoccales archaeon | reverse complement strand
CAGATCCCGCCCAGGAAAGGTTCCGCCCTCTCCAGGGCCTGCTCCCAGGTGGGCACGTTTGTGAGGGCGCCGACCCTCTCGACAACGAAGGACGACACCGCCGAGGCTATGACGAGGGCCTCCGGAACATCGTATCCCCTGTGCAGCGCCGCGTAGAGGCCCGCACGGTAGGTGTCCCCGGCCCCGGTGACGTCCACCGGCTCGCCTCCGGGCACCACGGGTATGGAGAGGACCTCGTCCCCCACCCTGGCCCTGCTGCCTGCCGCGCCCATGGTGTTCACCACCATGCCCACGTCCGCGTCCAGCACGTCGTCCAGCCCGAGGTACCTGCACAGCGTCTCCGCCTCCAGCTCGTTGCAGAACAGGGAGTCGCACATGGGCAGGGCCTCCCTCACCAGGTCGGCGCTCCACACCCGGTGGACCTCCTGGGCCGGGTCCAGGGCGATCCTCGGGCCGCCCCGGAGCTCCCCCATCAGCGAAACGTAGTGGGAGGCCTGCCCGGTGCAGAAGTGCACGTTGGCGGACCTCCGGGCCATGGATGTGAGCCTCACGTCCAGGGAGTCCATGTGCCCCTGGGGCCCCTGGTAGAAGAACACGCGGGTGGTCAGGTCCCTGTCGTTGACGATCACGCAGGTGGAGGTCTCCTCCCCCTCCAGGACCACCACGTCGTCCATGATCAGGCCGGAGTCCCTCATGTAGTCCATGTACTTCGCCGGAAGATCTGGTCCGACGAAGGCGCAGAGGGCCGTGGGGCAGCCCAGCCTGGCGGCCGCGACGGCGATGTTGGGGCCGGTGCCACCGAGGGTGGTCTCCTTGGACAGGGCGTCGGCGGTGATGCCCGGCGGGGGGAACTCCCCCACCCCGATGATCTGGTCCACGGTCACGTGGCCGTAGACCGACAGGAAGGGTCCGCTCAGGTGCCTTCCTCCCATCCCGTGACGTACTTGATCTGCTCCTCGGTCATGGTGTCGATGGAGACGCCCATGGACTTCAGCTTCAGGGTGGCGATCTGCAGGTCGATCTCGTGGGGGACGGCGTAGACCTCCCGGTCCATGTTCATGTAGTTGCGGGACATGTGCACGACGCCCAGGGCCTGGGTGGCGAAGCTCATGTCCATGATCTCGGCGGGGTGCCCCTGGCCGGCAGCCAGGTTCATCAGCCTGCCCTCGGCGATGAGGAACAGGCTCCTGCCGTCCTTCATCCTGTACTCGTCGATGAAGTCGCGGACCCTCTGCTTGGACTCCGACATCGCTTCCAGGGCGCCCTTGTTGATCTCGTTGTCGAAGTGGCCCACGTTGCCCATGATGCATCCGTCCTTCATGACGGCCAGGTGCTCGTCGGCGATTATGTCCTTGCATCCGGTGACCGTGATGATGATGTCCGCGACCTTCACGGCGTCGATCATCCTCATGACCTCGAACCCGTCCATCTTGGCCTCGATGGCCTTGATCGGGTCCACCTCCGTGACGATCACGCTGGCACCCAGGCCCTTGGCCCTCATGGCCACGCCCTTGCCGCACCAGCCGTACCCGGCGACCACCAGCCTCTTCCCGGCCACGATCAGGTTGGTGGCGTTCATCCAGCCGTCGAAGGTGGACTGGCCGGTGCCGTACCTGTTGTCGAACATGAACTTCATCTTGGCGTCGTTCACGTCCAGGACCGGGAACTGGAGCGTCTTGTCCTTGGCCATCGCCCTGAGGCGGACGACCCCGGTGGTGGTCTCCTCGTTGGCGGCCTTGATGTTGGGGAGGACGTCCCTCCTGGAGGTGTGGGCCATGGCGATCAGGTCCGCGCCGTCGTCGATGATGAAGTCCGGCGCCATGTTCAGGACCGTGTTCAGGTTGTTGTAGTACTCCTTGGAGGACTCCCACTTCTTCGCGTAGACGTCCAGGCCGTACTCCTCCCTCAGCGCCAGCGCCACCGAGTCGTCCGTGGACAGGGGGTTGCAGCTGGCCAGGCGGATCTTGGCGCCGGCGTCGGCCAGCGTGACGGCCAGCATCCCGGTCTTGGCCTCCGTGTGGAGGGCCATGCCGATCTTGAGACCGGCCAGGGGCTGCTCGTCGATGAAGCGTCTGCGTATGTCCATCAGGACGGGCATGTGGGTCTCGGCCCAGTGGAGCCTCAGCGACCCTTTCTTCAGAAGATCGTCCATCTCATTCATCTCCTCCGCCGACCTCGTCCATGAGGTAGCTGCAGATGCACTCCACGGTGCGGCGGCGGTTATCGGAACTGGAGAACCCTTCCAACGTCTTTAAGATTGTTTCATCGTCCCCGCGGAGCTCGTCCAGGAACCTGGCTATGTTCTCCAGCGCACGGGACATCTCGTCGCAGATCGGCACCGTGGCGGCCCTCGACGTGCGGGACAGGGGGTTCAGGTCGATGGATATCACCTTCTTCCCCATGGCCACCAGGGCCTCGGCCCGGTCCCCGTCCTCTATGGGCACCAGGATCACGTCGCTGGAGTAGATGCCCTCCTCCGTGCACAGCGCGCGGTCGTGGTCCAGGCCGGCGATCCTCCTGTCCGGGTCCCTGCCGAGGACGCGCTCCGCCCCCTGGGACTCCAGGTAGGATATCAGGCCCTCCATCCTCTCCGGGGTGCGGTGGAACAGGTTGACCTCCAGCCTGGCCGGTATCCTGGCGGCCAGGTCGATGAGGCCCTTCGGATCCAGCGCGGCGGCGTTGCCGTTGACGCACAGCACCGGGTTCCTCGCCTTCAGGAGGTGTGCGGCGGCTGCCCTCTCCGCCTCCAGGGCGGCGTCGGTGCTCCTCTCGCCCATCATGTAGTCGAATGCCTCGCCCCTGCCCTGCGATATCAGTCCGGTGGGGGTGACGAGGCCGCGCTCGACCATCTCCGCCAGGCGCTCGCGGGTCATGAGCGACCTGTACCTGGGGTGACTCTTCGGTATCTCCACGGGCCCTCCATGGCCGTCGCATTGTAAATGCTTCGTGACGGACCACCCCTTAAGTACGAGACGCCGATGCCGAGGGCATGCCGGACATCCGCATCGTGGTCGTGGGGGCCAAGTTCGAGGGCAACGTCGGGGCAATAGCCCGCTCCATGGCGAACTTCGACGTGTCGGAGCTCTACCTGGTCAACCCCTGCGAGCTGGGGGACGACGCCTACCGCAGGGCGAAGCACGGGTCCTCGATACTGGACGGGGTCCACATCGTCGACACCCTGGAGGAGGCCCTGGAGGGATGCTTCCTGGTGGTCGGGACCAGCGGGGTCACCACCAAGGGCGACAGGAACTACACCCGCATACCCGTGCCCGCCAGGGAGTTCGCCGAGCACTGCAGGGGGTATCCCGAGAAGATCGCGGTGCTGTTCGGCAGGGAGGACATCGGCCTGCTCCAGGACGAGCTCAACAAGTGCGACGTCCTCATAACCGTCCCCACCGGGGAGGAGTACCCCATACTCAACCTGTCCCATGCGGCCACCATCGTGATGTACGAGTTCTTCCAGGCCGAGCACGTCCCCCGCAGGGCGGAGCCCGCGGACAGGGAGGAGAAGGAGCTCATGTTCGAGTTCTTCGGCGATGTCATGGAGGTCATCGAGTACCCCCCCAACCGCAGGGAGATGACCTCGGTGATGTTCAGGCGCATGATGGGCCGCGCCCTGCCCACGAAGTACGAGTACAACACCATCATGGGCGTCTTCGGGGACGCCGCCAGGATCATAAAGTACGGCAAGCCCTGGGAGAAGAAGGGTCAGAGCCCCTGAACCGGCAGGTACGTCAGGACCTTGGTGTCCTCGCGGTCGTCCCTCTTCACGATGTCTGGCACTATGCCGGTGGACCTGACCACGGTGTCGAAGATCGCCTCCACCTGGGCCATGCCGAAGGCCGAGCTCACCATCACCACCGACTTCCCCGAACCGGGGTCCACCGGGAACATGCAGGCCTCCGCCGCCTTCTCCACGGCCTTGGACGGCTCCAGGTCCGTGGTGTACGCCATGGTGTAGATCCGCTGGGAGAACGTGCTGAAGAACGGCCCGTCCATCATCCAGGCCAGGCACCTGGCCGAGAACGCTATGCTGCTGGCCACCCGGTTCAGGATGTGGTGGAACTTTATGTCCGGGTAGATGCGGTTGATGGACTCGATGTCCAGGATTATGGTGCGGTCCGACATGGACAGGATCGTCGGCAGGGCGGACATCGCGCGGCCCCTGCGCTCGGCCTCGAACTGCATGGGTATCCCCACCAGGGACACCACCAGGCATCCCTCCGAGCGGGCGCACTCCGCCGCCGCCCTCATCATGCCGGTGCCGCTCCCCCCGCCCAGCACGGCGAAGAGGAGCACCACCCGCCTCCCCCGCATATGCCCGCGGATCGCATCGCTGTTGCAGTCCGCCAGGGTGTAGGCGAGATGCTCGTCACCGAAGCTACCTGGCACATCGGCGTCGGTCATGGGGATCGTGCTGCCGGAGTTGGCGTTGAGGTACACCACCGGCACGCCCAGGGGGTCATGGGACGTGTCCATCACATGCCTGGCCGCCCCTCCGCATGCCACCATCACCACGTCGTCGCTCACAGGAGCCCCTCCACCTGACGAACTCCCGGGCGGCGGCGCACACGGCGTCGTCGAGCGACGAGCCGTCGATGGTCAGGTCCTCTATGCGGAGGACGTCCTCACCCAGGTCCGGCACGGGGACGACCCCCTGTGCCAGGCGCTCCTCGGCGTAGCGGTCCAGGACGGTGGTCACCGCCTCGGACAGCGAACGGAACTCACCGGAGTCCACAAGGGCCCTCAGCACGTCGACGGTCTCCGAAGACAGCCTCACCGTGACCTTCTGGGCGTCCATGATACGACCTCCGCGATTGTGTGATTAAAAGGGTAAGGGGTTTGTGTTGTCAGCTTAAGACCAACCGTTCATCCGAACAGAGCGGAGAGACCGGCGGCGGCCTCCTCCTCGCTGACAGCTTCCTCTTCGGGCTCGTCGGCGGCCGCGGCAGGTGCGTCTGCGGCGGCAGCGGCGGCAGCGGGAGCGGCGGCGGCCACAGGCGCGGCGACAGCGGCGCTTGCGATGGCCTCCTTGATGTCAACTCCCTCGAGAGAAGCGACCAGTGCTTTGATCTTGGCTGCGTCAGCCTCGACTCCGGCGGCGGTGAGGACGGCGTTGATAGCGTCCTCGGTAATGTCCTTGCCGGCAGAGTAGAGCACCATAGCGCTGTAGATATACTCCATCTGATTCAACTCCTTTAATTTAGCCGAATAATGCACTGAGGCCAGCGGCTGCTTCTTCCTCGCTGACCTC
>CAYZSQ010000102.1:0-5300 GCA_964479785.1 uncultured Methanomassiliicoccales archaeon | reverse complement strand
GGCCGCGGGCTTCTCCCTATATACACATAACGGGATTCCTACGGCATGTCCCACAGGATCCCGTCGGAGGACGAGGTGGCCAGGGCCATCGAGAACTGCCTCGCCCGCACGCCCCACATGCGCTCCCAGAGGGAGCTGTGCGAGGCCGTGTCGGCGGAGCTGGCATGTCTCGACCCGGACTACCGCATCGGCGCCGAGAGGATCCGCAGGATCGGCATATCCAGACAGCTGCTGAGGCTGGAGATCAGGTACGCCGACACGGGGAAGCGGGCGGGGAAGTGGTGCCCGGTGTGCGGCTCCATCCTCCTGTCGGTCCGCAACAGGACCCTGGACGGGGACTCGGTGGAGCTGCAGCGCAGATGCAAGGTCTGCGGCTACTCCGCCAGGGGGACCCAGGTGAGGCCCGCGCGCTACTCCATAGAGAGGAGGCTCCGAGGTGGACAGGATCGAGAGGGCCCGGATGCTCAGGGAGGCCGAGAGGCTGCTGAACGAGGCCGCCGACATCATGGACTCGGCGCTGAGGATGTCCGGCGTGGAACAGCGGTCGGGGGACGACTCGGACACCGTCAGGCGCATCGCCTCCGACCCCTCCTACGGCGGCAGCCTGAGGAACCTGGCACTCGACCTGGAGCGCCTGGAGGACGACCCCCTCTGGACCCAGCCCCTGACCTCCCCCAAGAACCTCTTCCGACGCAAAGGTTTTTGACGCGGGGGCCAATCCTCGCGTCGGTGCCCATATGAAGATCTGGGAGTTTGCGAAGGTCAACGGTTCATCGATCAAGGTGGACAACTGGATGTCCGACACCATGGGGCTGGTGGACGGAGGCTGCGTATACAGCACGCTCTTCAAGCACCCCCAGGAGGGGCCCAAGGACTACGAGATCATCCTCTCGGTCTTCCCCCAGGAGAACTACCGCACGCTCACCCACATCACGATGTACCTTGACGACGTGCCCGGGTCCAGCGCACAGGCGGCCAGCTTCCTGGCCTCCAAGGAGATCAACATCCTGAACTCCATCTCCCTGAACGGGATCTCCGACACGGTGATCGTGTGGAAGCTCATGGCCGACATGAACTTCGCCGGGGAGGGGGACATCCTCAGGGAGGAGTTCGAGTCGCTGAAGTCCAGGAACGACCCCTCGGTCTCCAAGATCAGGAGGATCGACTTCAAGCCCGCCGAGATCGGGAGGCTGTTCAAGGGCGACAACAACAACGGCAAGACCGAGATCCGCAGGGGCTACCCGTCCAGCATCAGGAACGGCTGCTTCGACGTCTCCGACCAGTACGGGGACGTCCTCGGCGGCAAGGACGGGTCCAACGTCCTGTTGACCATGGATGCGGACGCCTGGATCCTCTCCATCACATTCTTCAAGGAGGGCACCCGCCTGGTGAAGGTGGGCATGGAGATCCCCGACTGCCCCGGCGGCATCACCCAGGCCCTGAGAGTCATCGCCGACTGGAACGTCAACCTCATCTCCGTCTTCAGCAAGGTCAAGGTCTGCTACGAGACCATGTACCTGGAGCTGGTCATGGACATCGGCAAGAGCGACAAGTCCTTCCGGGAGATCTGCGACGCCCTGCCCTCCGTCATGGACGGGCTCAACGGCATCTTCCTGGTGAAGGAGCTCACGGAGCTCAACTGACATGAGGCTCCCCCGGACCTCCCGCCCCGCCTGCGAGCCGCTGGCCGAGCTGGCCCTCGGCAGGGGGGACTACGTGGCGGGCGGCGCCCGCAGCCTGCCCTTCCTGGACCTGGACGGCGCCAGGCGCCGGAGGCCGCTGGTCATGGGTGGTGTGACGGACGACCTCCAATCCTACCCGGAGGTCGCCGCGGAGATGTTCTCCGGCAGGCAGCGGGACCCGGCCGAATGGGCGGTGATGTGGAAGGAGATAGGCGCCGACGGCGTCTGGATCGACCTGCGCGGCGACGACCCCGGCATCGTTGAGGAGATAGCCGGACGCACCGGGCTCCCGGTCGCGGTGACGGCGGACCACGGGGTCCTGACCGAACTCTCGCATGTGAGGGACACGTCCATGATCCTCATCGGAAGGGACGGCAGGTACGACGGCCCCGTGGGGGACCACGTTGTGTCCGTCCCCGGCTCCACCGCCGACGAACTGTCCGACAGATGCCTCGAGGCCGAGGCGTCCGGGATCGGGAGGATCGTCATCGACGTGGGCGGCCGTCCCATAGGCATGGGCCTGGGGGAGAGCATCGCGCTGGCGGAGGAGGTCCGCAGGAGGGCCCTCGGCGGCGATGCGTCCCTCAGGCACCCCACCATCGGCAACGTCTCCTCCTGCTGGGACAGGGGCTTCGCCGACGCCCGCTCCGCATCCATGTGGGAGGGGGAGGCCGCACTGGCCGCGATGCTGGCCGGCACGGACATAATACTGGTCAGAGGACCCGGGGCGGCGGACATGGCCCGGGTCTACGGGGAGGAGCTGGCGGACCTATGACCCGGATCGCCGCGGACGGGAGGGTGTCCTTCGCCCTGAGCGTCACCGACGCCCTTCCGGAGGACATGCTGAGGGAGCGCCTCCTGAGCATAGCAGGAAGATCCTCCCTCGGACACATGGATCTGGTGTGCGTGAGGAACGACACCCGCGACCCCGGCAGACTCTCCGCGGCCGCGTCCATGGCCTCGATGCTCGGCCTGGGCATCGTCGTATGCTCCGCGGACCCGGAGGGCGTCCGTCAGGCCGTTGGAACTGTGCCAGGGATCTCCATGATCGTCCCCGCCGACCCCGACCGCCTCGCGGAGTTCTGGAACCTCTCCTCGGAGACCGGGATACCGGTCGCCGTCCCCGGAAGGAACGTACAGGAGCTGATGGACAACGCGGAGTCCGCCTTGAGCCGGGGCGCCGGTGTCGTGCTCGACCCCCACGTGCCGAGCATGAAGTCCTGCCTGGAGACGGTCACCGACCTCACCAGGCTCCGCAGGGAGCACGGAATACTCAGGGACGTCCCGGTGATGGTCAGGGCCTGGTCAGGGGAGTACGCCCTCGCCCTGTCGTCGGTGGCGGCCATGCGCGGCGCCGACATCCTGGTGCTGGACGACCTGGACCCCGAGGCGTGCGAGGTGCTCGACACCCTCCTCTCGGACATCTCCCGCTGAGTCTGACAGGTGGACAGGGAGCATGCTGGATGACCACTATCTTATTCTACCCCGATCCGCATGTTTCCAACGGAATGTACGTCTCCAAATTCTCGAGGATCGACACCGTCACGATTCCGGGGAAGTACCTGTCCGTGGTGGAGCTGTCCTCGGGGGACGGCTACGGCGTCTCCGAGGTGGAGGTCGCCAACACCGTGCACGGCGACAGGAACGCCCTGGACGGAGTAATGTTCACACGTGCTGACGGGGAGCTGCTGGAATTTGAGGGCCTCCACAGACTGATCAGGGAGGTCCGCCCCGCCCACCTGGATGTGGTGATCGCAACCTCCGGCTCGCAGCCGGAGCGGCTGGACGACCTGGTTGGCGCGGGCTACATCAACCATGTGATATTCACCTTCGCCGGCATACCCGATGAGGTCCAGACGAGGTCGCTGAAGGTCGCCGGCAGGGGAGACTGCACCTTCTCCGTGGTACTGATCGCCGATCCGAGGAGATTCACGAAGGAGGAGATCCTGAAGAACGGGAGGGCCTTCGACGGGGCCACCTGCATCGTGCTGAAGAGGCAGGGGTCCGCCGGAGACGGGGAGACCTACAGCAAGAACGAGATGGCCTCCATGGCGAAGTCCCTCAGGGGGATCGCCAAGGAGGTCAGGGTTTTCCGATCAGGCCGAGAACCTGGAGAGCCTGGCCTCCAGGGCCGGGCGGAGGGAGCGGCTGCTCTCGTTGACGTACACCGACGCCACGTCGACCTCCCTCCTGAAGCGCTCGATGACCTTGGGGTCCTTGGCGAAGATGCCGGCGGACAGACCGCACTCGGTGTCCTGGATCTCCTCGAAGGCGGCGTCCAGGGAGTCCACCACCTTGATGTTCAGGATCGGCAGGCCCGAGTCCATGTAGCTGAGGTCGTTCTCCTCGTCCAGACCGGACATCACCACCGGCGCCACGTAGGCGCCGTTGGGCACGTCCATGGGGGCGGGCGCCCTGGATATCACGTACGCCATGTTCTCCAGCGTGAGGGACTGGAAGCGCCTGGCGGCCGCGTCGCTTATGATCGGGCCCGCGAACGTGGTGTCGTCCACCGGGTCGCCGATCGACAGGTCCTTCATCACCTCGGACACGGCCTCCATGAGGCGCTTCTGGTCCTCGGCGGTGACTATGACCTTGGAGCAGGAGTACAGGCGCTGGCCGCTGTAGGCGAAGGCGGACTCGACGATGTTCCTGGCCGCGGCCTTCATGTCCGCCGGCCTGTAGACGATGGCGGGGTTCATGCCCTTGATCTCGTTGATGAACCTGAGCTCGTCGTCCACCTGCAGGAACATCAGGTCCTCCAGCCTCTCGCCGGACCCGGTGGCCGCGATGCCCACGACCCTCATGTCGTTGGCCAGCTGCTCGGTGGACGCCTCGTTCCTGTCCACCACCAGTGCCAGCACGCCTCCGGGGAGGCCGTACCTCTCCATGGTCTCGTAGAACGAGTACACGGGCATGGGGCAGGTGTTGGACGGGTTCATGACCACCGTGTTCCCCGCGATGAGGGCCGCGATCGCGAAGGCGACTGGGGATGCGAAGGGGGAGTTGTGGGCGGACAGGACGGCCCATACGCCCAAGGGCCTGCCGCGGTAGGCCTCAGCCTCCTCCAGCAGCGACTCGATGGCGCCGATGAGCGCGTCCACCTCGCCCAGCGCATCCTGGCGGGTCATGCCGGTGCTGACCGTCACCATGGCCGCGTGGTACATCCTCCTGGCCTTCAGGTAGGCGAGGTACTGGGCGAAGTACTTCGCGCGCTCCGCCACCGGGACCCGGGACCACTCCTCGAACCTCTTCAGGGTGGCCGTGACGGTCTCCACCATGATGCCCTCCTCGGGCTCCTGGAAGATGCCGTAGATGATGGAGTCGTCGATGGGGCTGTGAAGCCTGAACTCCACGCCGGACGCGACCTTCATGCCACCGTAGTAGCTCGGGTAATCCCTCTTCTCCGTCCCCAGGACCTGGTCGACGGCCTTCTCGAACTCCCTTCCCTCTTCGGTGGTCTGCAAATCTGGATAGTCTGCCATGATGCGCGGTGTATCAGAGGGGGCCGTTATCTAATTTGGCTCTTGGATCGGGACGGATGCCCCGCAACGGGGGCGTCCGATGTGAGCGGTGTGTACAAGATGGTGGACCCGGCCGGATTTGAACCGGCGACCT
>CAYZSQ010000101.1:0-5390 GCA_964479785.1 uncultured Methanomassiliicoccales archaeon | reverse complement strand
CGCGGAGCTCCTCCTCGGTGTACTTCCTCACCGATTTCTGCATGACGGAGATGTCGCAGACGTCCACCCCCTCGGGGAGCTCCAGGTCGTCCAGGCATCCCACCCAGTAGACCACCAGGCCGGGTCCGAACAGCTTGGTGTACGGCACCAGCTGCTTCCTGGAGTTGAACCTGAACTCGGTGTTGTCCCCGAAGGAGGCCTTGCTCTCGACCCAGTAGATGGTGTGCCCCTCGTACTCCACGGGGTAGTCCAGGAGGCAGTCGGGGGTCTTGGTGTACTCCGTCCCCCTGAGGTCGTTCTCCGTGCGGTATGTCACGCCCTGGCCGTCGAGCCACTGGTGGAGCAGCCCCTCCCCCCAGATCCCGCGCTCCTTCTGCCTGTCGTTGGCCGCGGGGGAGTAGACGATGTCGTTGTCGATGGCCTCCCTGACCTCGTCCGCGGTCTGGGGGCTCTCCAGGATGTCCGGGTCGCGGATGATGTTCCAGAACTCCTTCTTGGACGTGCCGTTCTCCAGGAACAGGAACATGGCGGTGAGGATCGGCGGGAAGCGGTACTTCTTGGACAGGTCCATGATGGACATGCCCCTCTTCCACTCCTTGAGGATCTTGGGGGAGTTCTGCTTGACCACGTAGAACCTCTTCTTCACCTCGCGGGTGGTCTTCTGGGTGTAGAGGCTGTCGAGCATCCTGGGGTCGTACTCCGACGACAGCCTCTCCACGTCCTCGGGGGACCTGAGGCTGTTGTAGATGTCCTTGTACTCGTCGTACTTCATCGGATCACATGCGCCTGCAGAGGTCCTCCACCGCCGAGACCACGACGTCCTTCACCATGGACGTCGGGGGGCAGTAGGCGTTCTCGGAGCTGTACAGGAAGTCGCGGGCGGTGACGCCGTTGACGATGGCGGACGTGAGCCAGTCGATGCGGCCGGTGGCCTCCTCGCCGGCGATGATCTGGGCGCCCACCAGCCTGCCGGTGGACCTGTCGGCGATGACCTTGACCCTGAGCTCCGTCCCCCCGGGGTAGTACCTGGCTCTCGTGAGGCCCCTGGCCTCCCCGCTGGCGGTGTCGATGCCGTACCAGGACGCCAGTCCGGTGGAGAGTCCGGTCCCGGCGATCTGCTTGTCGCCGATGACGCTGACCCAGGGGCTGGCCACGGGTCCGAAGAGCCTCCTCTCGCCGCCGGCGGCGTTGACGCCGGCCACCTGGCCCTGCCTGACGGCGGTGGACCCGAGCTGGCTCATGGTGGCGCCGGGCATTATCGCCGACTGGCACTGGACCAGGTCCCCGGCCACGAAGATGTCCGGGACCAGCCTGCCCCTCCTGTAGGCGTTCATGGTGGGGGCCGCGACCACGGCGCCCAGCTGTCCCACGTCCAGGCCGAGGGCCTTGGGGATGTCGAGGTTGGCGCGGACGCCGGTGGCGAAGATCATGACCTGGCAGGGGTACTCCTGTCCGGCGGCCGTGACGGAGGACACCTTGCCGTCTCCGTTGACCCTCTGGATCGGGGCCTTCATGACGAACTTTATCCCCCTCTCCTCCAGGTGGGCCTGGATCTCGTCGGCCATGTCCTTGTCCGCTATGCGGGGGATGACCTGGTCCATCATCTCGATGACCGTCACGTCCTTCCCCATCTCCCTGAGGCACACGGCCAGCTCGAGGCCGATGACCCCGGCCCCGCCGACCACCACGTGCTGGGCATCGGACAGGGCGGCCTGGATGTCCTTCCCGTCCCTGACGGTCCTGACCACGAACACGTTGTCCAGGTCGGTGCCCTCGATCGGCGGGATGAACACCCTCCCGCCGGTGGCGATGACCAGGGAGTCGTACTGGTACGTCCCCCCTCCGGCGGTGACGGTCCTGGCCTCGCCGTCCACGGATTCGACCCTGGTGCGCGTCAGGACCCTGATACCGCGCTCCCTCTCGTAGAACTCGGGGGTGTGCATGACGATCTCGTCCCATCCGCTCCTGCCCTCGATCCCCCAGGGGATGGCGCAGGGCGAGTAGGCGACGTCCTCGTCCTCTGTGAAAACTGTGATGTCGGCGTCCGCCGACGCCGCTCTGGCCGCGGATGCGGCGGACATCCCCGCGGCACCCGAACCGATTACGATGATCTTCCTTGCCATGTGGCTTACCGGGTCTCCTGTATACCTACATGTTATTAAGGGCTCCTGGGGCCGGTGACGGACACGCATCGTCGGGACGGGCATGTCCCAGTCCCGATCGCGCCGGGTCCTCGCGCCCTGCGGGAGGGGCCCTTGCGGAGCCGCGGTGCGGGCCTTCCGCCGGTGACCGTCTCCAGATCCACGAGGATGAGCTCCGGGTCGGTGTCCCCGGCCTCCAGCAGCGACTCGGAGAACCCCGAGGCCGAGAAGATGACGTACCTGCAGTTGGGCGGCCCCCTGTCCCTGTTGATGAACGAGGCCTTCCCCCTCAGCTCCTCGTAGGCCGCGAAGGTGGCGGGCCTCCCCCTGAATTTGCACTCGCAGTAGAGGTCGTATCTGATGTCGTCCTCGGTCACCTTGGCCACGACGTCCACGTCGGTGTCCTCGCCGTCGATCCTCCCCCACCACTTTCCGATGTCGAGCGTGATGTAGTTCTCGCGGATGTAGTCGGCGCAGAACCTCTCGAACCTGTGTCCGAGGAACGACGAGACCTCCCCACGGATGGCATCGTAGGCCCCCAGGGTATCCGAGTGCATGCCCAGGTCCGGGTGTCTCCTGATGACGGCGTACGAGAACGCCACCAGGCTGTCGGCGATGTCGTAGGGGCGGTCCCTCTTCCCCATGGCCATCGGCCTGATCCTGTCGACGACGCCGATCGTCTCCAGGTCGTCGAGCATCCTGGAGCAGGTGGATTTGGGATACCCGGTCCATTCCGATATCCGCTTCAGGTCCCTGCGGCCCTCGGCCAGGGCGTCGACGATCGCCACGTGCTTGCCGACCGGCGACAGTTCGCAGGATATGACGGTCTCCGACTCCTCGCAGAGCTCCGACCCCAGTCTCAGGAAGTGCATCGCCACGCATTCCCTGTACGTGGGCTCCGCCAGTATCCTGTGGTATTGGGGGACCCCTCCCACCGTCAGGTACGTCCTCAGGGCGTCCATCTCATCCATCCGGGGATGGAACTCTCTACACTCCCTGTACGAGAGGGGTCCCAGCGTGTATCTGGCCAGCATCCTGCCGTACAGGGGGCTGGACATCTCCATGAACTCGCTCCTCATGGCCGAGACCGAGGATCCGCAGAACACCACCATCGCCAGGGTCCCCCTGAGCATGTCCACGAAATGCTGGAAGTCCGAGGATATGCTGGGGGAGATCTCCGACAGAAACGGATATTCGTCGAACACTACGACCGTCCTCCCGTCGGCGCACATCCTGCGCACGGAGTCCAACGCGCCCTCCACATCGCCGTACTGCTCCTCGGGGAGGTCGGCGGATGCGGCAACCACCCTGGAGATGTGGGACAGGTTGGCGGACAGCGAGGTCCGTCTGAACCTGAAGAAGAGGCTCCTCTTGTCTCTGCAGAATTCCTCCAGGAGGGCGGTCTTGCCTATGCGGCGACGTCCCGTCAGGGCGCAGGTCACGAACGTCTCCCTGGAGTACAGCTCCTCGAGGAACGCGAGCTCCTCCTTCCTCCCCACGAAGTGACGATCGTCAGATGATGCTCCGGGGATCCCGTCCATGGTCGGATATCGATCATATTATAGATAAACATTTATATGATTCCAAAAAATGGAACGAATGTGATATTGTTCCATAATATGGAACGATAGTGTCCACGAAGGCCGTCCCACACCGTTCCATCGGGAACGGCCCCGACGAAGAACCTAAATCCGAGTCTGGACATGGACGGGCCGATGAAGGACAAGAGGACGCCGACGCAACCGGAGGCGGTCTGGAAGGAGACCGACATGTCCGGCGGCAGGAAGGTCGACGCCATGGTCCTGATCCTGCGCACCAACGGATGCTGCTGGGTCAGGCACGGCGGGTGCACCATGTGCGGATACAGGGAGGCGTCACTGAGCGACGTCACCGAGGACGACCTGCTGAAGCAGCTCGAGCAGGCGCTGTCCCGCTACGGCGGCGAACCCTTCGTCAAGATATACACCTCCGGGAGCTTCCTGGACGACAACGAGGTGCCCCCCGCGGTGAGGAGGAGGTTCTTCGAGGCGTTCTCCGGATGCGAGCGCATCCTCTTCGAGAGCCGCCCCGAGTTCGTCACCCCGGAGACGCTGGCGGACGTCCCGAGGACGGCCACCATCGCCCTGGGTCTGGAGAGCTCCGACCCGGACGTCATGGAGAGGGCCATCCGCAAGGGGTTCACCCCCGAGGACGTCAGGCGCGCCGGCGAGCTGATCAAGGCCAGCGGGCTGATGGTCAGGTCCTACCTCCTGCTCAAGCCCCCGTTCGTGACCGAGGCCATGGCCATCGAGGACGCGGTGAGGTCCGCCAGGTTCGCGGACCCGTTCTCCGACGAGATCTCCGTCAACCCCCTGAACGTCCAGAGGGGGACGTACGTGGAGAGGCTGTGGAAGAGGGGGGAGTTCAGATCCCCGTGGATATGGTCCCTGATCGAGGTCTTCAGGCAGCTGTCTGGCACAGTGGATTCCAGGCTGATGTCGTCGCCCTCGGGAGGGGGCGCAATGAGAGGGGTCCACAACTGCGGCGAGTGCGACAGGAGGGCGCTCGACGCCATCGAGAGGTTCAGCTTCACGCAGGACGTCCGCGACCTGGACGTCGACTGCCCCTGCAGGTCCAGATGGGAGGCGTACATGGAGTCCGAGCGCGTGCTCGGGACGCCGGCCGACCTGGACCGCGACTTCGAAAACGAATTGATGATGAGGATGTGACGAAATGGAGTACGACATCAAGAAGGGCTGGTTCAAGAACATCGACGGAGACCTGCTGGAGACCATGATGGCAGAGGTGTTCGGCAACGTCACCAGGGAGGGGGACCTCCTGGTGTCCTCCTACGGGGTCCTCGACAGGATCGAGGTCAGGGTCCTGGCGAAGGACAAGCTGGACATCAGCACCGTCAACGCCGCGGGGGACATGTCCGACGAGGACATCCTCGACAGCAAGAGGAGGCTCAACGCCTTCGCGGAGAGGGCCACGGGCTTCGACGCCAAGGCCCGCATGAAGAGGGCCCAGAAGAAGGCCAAGGACGGGACCCTCTGAAACCCCTCCGGAGCACCCGCCCTCGCGTCCCGCGAGCTTATTATTATAGGACGCGAGGGTTAAATTTAAATATGGGACCCCTATACCAACCCCTTAGATTGGACATAATAGTGTCCGACCAGACGCATCGGGCAATGCGAACGCAACCCATGTCTGCCCCGCTTCCTTCGGGTTTCTGGGGGCGAATTCGGCGTCACGGTCGGAGCATTAAGA
>CAYZSQ010000100.1:0-5486 GCA_964479785.1 uncultured Methanomassiliicoccales archaeon | reverse complement strand
GGCACTTGTCGGCGAAGCCCTGCTCGATCGCCTCGGAGGCGGAGGGGCTGCCGGGGATCAGCGGGTAGTGGGCCATGGAGTACACATCGATACCGAACTTCCTGATCTGGGTCTCCAGATGGGGCAGGTCAGCGCAGTTGTGGACCGCCAGACCCATGCCGGCGTCGCGGGTGACCTTGTTGCACTCCAGCGCGTACTTGTCGCCCTCGAACTCGCCGTACTCGGGGTCCCCGAGGCAGGAGTAGTTGCCCCAGAGGTAGTCCCAGCAGAGCGCCTCGGCACCGGCCTCGGCGATGGCCTTGGCGGTCTGGGTGCACAGCTTGGTGGTCTCTCCCAGAGCCTTGTGGACGGGGGCGGGGTCGGTGAACATGTCCATGAACACGCGCTCGGCGCCTCCGGCCTGGGTCAGCGTCAGGAGGGGTCCCTCCAGGAAGGCCACGTGCACGGACTTGCCGGCGATGCCGGGGTGCAGCAGCCTGTTCATCTCCACCAGGCCGCCGATGCGGCCCTTGGTTATGTCGGGGCATACGATCTTGTCGTAGTCCTCCATGCTGTGGATGATGTGCTCGTCGACGAAGGGTGTGTTCTCCATGTCCATCCTCACGTGGGCGCCCAGGTCGTGGGCGGTGATGGACAGGTCGATCAGAGTTACCGTGTACGGGAGTTTCCACTGCTCGACACCCTTGACGAAAGACTGGGCACAGAGATTGGGGTCGGAGGCCCACTCCCTGTACGTGACGGTGCCAGGCATGAGTCTCCTGCACAGTCCCAGTGCGAGGGGGGAGGCGGCCAACTCGTCCACCGGTTCGTTCTGGATTGCCGCAATAGCTCTCTCGTAGGGAGTCATCGCCATTTCAGAGGGCCCCCTTGAGCCAGTTGACACAGTCCTGTGCGTTGTTGTCCCTGTGGTCCGCGCCGATCTCCTCCGCGAAGGACGGGGATGTGGGCGGGCCGCCGATGGTCACGGTGACCTTGTCGCGGGTTCCCTGCTCCTTGAGGATGTCGATGGTGGCCTTCATGTTGTCCATGGTGGGCGTCATGAGGGTGGACAGGCACAGGATGTCGGTCCCGTTCGTCTTGACGGATTCGGCGGCGGTCGCAGGCGGCACGTCCTTCCCGAGGTCGGTGACGATGTACCCTCCGGCGGTCAGCATGGTCTTGACGATGTTCTTCCCGATGTCGTGGACGTCTCCCTCGACGACGCAGGTGGAAGCCTTCTTGGCGTCGGCCAGGTCCTCTTTCGGGATGGCGGGAAGAAGTACGTCGAGTCCGGCGTACATGGCGTGGGCGGCCACCAGGACCTGCGGAAGGTAGATCTGGTGGGCGGCGTATTTGTCGCCGATGACGTTCATTCCCTTGACGAGGCCCTCGTTGATGGCCTCGATCGCACCTACACCTCCGGCCAGGGCGGCTTCGGCCGCAGCTTTGGACTGATCGGCCTTGCAGTTGATGACTGCGTTGGCAAGGTTGTCGAGAATCTCCTCCTTACTCATGTGCTATTTTCCTCCTTTTTGCCTCGCGGCTTGTGCCGATTCGAAGCTGATTGTTCAAATCGTTCTGGATGGTATTTAACCCATGAAGAGGGTTGGATTGAATATCCAGGTAAATTTTCTAATCTAACTCAAATTATGGTTGAATGTATTTAAGCAAAAGTCATGTTTCTGTCGATATAACCAAAAAATTGGATGAATTGGGAGCCATAATTCCAGGAATCCCGACCGATTTCGAATTTTTCTTTTGGTCGGTATTAAAACATTTCTTTCGTTATATCCAGGAAAAGTCATTTTTAATGCATAAAACAGGCATATAATGCACAATCAAGAGCATCAACTCCATCGAGCCACACCGGGGGCGGAGTCCCCCGGACGGCGATCCGCATCCCGGGGCGTCCCATACGGCATATGCCCCTCCGCATTCCGACGTCCCGGGACGCGAGGGCCCTCCGTCCTTTCATCATCTTTATAAATAAGAAGGGAATCGGGAGCATCACGTAAACTCAGGACCCCCTCTCGGCGCACGTTCCGGGAGGTGAAAACTGAGAGCTCCTTCCCAAGGGAACCGGAGCTTGTGCGTACCCCCTCAAGGGGAGGCATTTACGGAGGTTAGCACGAATGGCTAAGAAGAAAGAGCAGCAGCAGACGGAGGACGAGAACTTCAACTTCATCGTCCGCATCGTCAACTCCGACATCGACGGTCAGAAGAAGACCGTCATCGGACTCCAGAGCATCAAAGGTGTGGGCAAGAGGGTCGCCCAGATCGTCGCCAAGAAGGCCGACGTCGACCCCTCCGTCAGGATCGGGTCCCTTCCCGACGAGAAGGTCAAGGAGATCGAGGCCCTGGTCAAGTCCTACGTCGAGTACGCCCCCACCTGGGCCATCAACAGGCAGAACGACTACGAGACCGGAGCCGACATGCACCTGTTCGGGAACGACCTGGACATCATCCAGAAGGACGACATCAACAGGATGAAGATGATCCGCTGCTACCGCGGGATCAGGCACGAGGGACGCCACAAGGTCCGCGGTCAGAGGACCAGGTCCAACGGAAGGCACGGACTCACCATGGGTGTCCAGAGGAAATCCTGAGGTGGTTTGAATGGGAGACCCTAAGTTTTCACGCAAGACATACGACACGCCCTCCCACCCCTGGCAGGGCGAGAGGATCAAAGCAGAGGTCGAGGTCGTCCGCGCCTTCGGCCTGAAGAACAAGACCGAGGTCTGGAAGGCCGAGACCATCCTCAGGAACCTGAGGAAGCAGTCCAGGGACCTCCAGGCCCGTCTGAGGACCGGCGACGCCCAGGCCAAGATCGAGGCCGACGCCCTGCTGGCCAAGTGCGGCCGCCTGGGCTACCTGCCCATGGGCTCCGACCTGAACGACATCCTCGCCCTGAAGGATGAGGACGTCCTGTCCAGGCGCCTGCAGACCATCGTCTACGAGAAGGGACTGGCCAGCACCATCAAGCAGGCCAGGCAGATGATCACCCACGGACACATCTTCATGAACGGGCACAGGGTGACCGTCCCCGGATACCTGGTCACCAGGGCCGAGGAGTCCTCCATCGAGTTCAACCCCGCATCCCCCTTCACCGACGAGATGCACCCCATGAGGATCTCCGCGGAGGCCGCCGCCGCCAACGCGGCCGTCAGGGCCAAGGCGGAGGCGGACCAGGCAGCGGCCGACGCCGCCGCGGCGAAGGCCGACGCCGACGAGGCGGGAATCACAGCAGAGGACGGTGTTCACTGATGACAGCAAAATGGGGAATCGCCAACATCTACGCCAGCTACAACAACATCATGATCACGCTGACCGACATCACCGGTGCCGAGACCATCACCAAGGCCACCGGAGGGATGGTCGTCAAGCAGGCCAAGGACGAGTCCTCGCCCTACGCGGCCCAGAAGGCAGCCGAGAAGGTCGCCGAGGTCGCCAAGGAGAGGGACTTCGTCGGGATCCACGTCAGGGTCAGGGCCCCCGGAGGCAACAAGTCCGTCTCCCCCGGTCCCGGAGCCCAGGCGGCCATCCGTGCCCTCACCAGGGCCGGCCTGAAGATCGGCAGAATCGAGGATGTCACACCCATACCGCACGACGGTACCAAGAAGAAGGGCGGACGCAGGGGACGCAGGGTCTGAGGAGGCTCTCCCATGGACATAGAGATTATCGAAATGGCGGAGAGGAAGGCCAAGTTCATCCTCAGGAACTCATCCCCCGCCATGGCGAACGCCCTCAGGAGGACCCTCCTCACCGACATCCCCAAGATGGCCATCGACAAGGTCGAGTTCCACCTGGGACCGATCATGTACGATGACAAGGAGTACGAGAGCGTCACGCCCTTGTTCGACGAGATCATCGCCCACAGGCTGGGCATGGTCCCTGTGCCCACCGACCTCCAGCTCTTCGTCCCGCAGAGCGAGTGCACCTGCGGCGGCGAGGGCTGCCCCAACTGCAGCATCATCTACAGCCTGAACAAGATCGGGCCGTGCACCGTGCTGTCCGGGGACCTGGAGCCCCTCGGCAACCCCGACCTCAGGGTCAAGGACGAGTTCATCCCCATCGTGGAGCTCACCGACGGGCAGGCCGTGCTGATCTACGCCACCGCCGTCATGGGCACCGCGAAGACCCACGTCAAGTGGCAGGTCTGCAACGGGGTCGGGTACAGCTACATGCCCGGCGTCCAGGTGGACCCCTCCAGGGCCGGGGACGAGGACGTCCGCGAGGTCGCGGACCTCTGCCCCAAGAAGGTCTTCGAGGTCGAGGACGGGAGGCTCGTGGCCAAGTACCCCCTCAGATGCAGCCTCTGCTCCACCTGCAGGAACCATGTGGGCGAGCGCGGCGGCATCGAGGTCACGGCCGACGACACCAGCTTCCTGTTCAAGTTCGAGACCGACGGATCCCTGACCGCCCAGCAGGCCCTCGACAAGGCCCTGGAGGTCCTCGCCGGGGAGGCGCAGGACTTCAAGGCCCAGCTCGAGGCGCTCTGAACAAACTTCTCCAGCCCCTCCTCCGGGAGGGGCGAACCCATCTTCTCGGTCCTCCGGGACAAGCCATTATCTCACAGGAGCCCATTGCCACGCTCATGAGGACATGTCCGTCATGCGGCAGGGAGGTCAGGGACGACACCATGGGGTTCTGCACCTCGTGCGGGGCCTTCTTCGACAGGGCACCGGTGCGGGCCGACCCGGGAAGCATGCCGGACGACCCGGTGGAGGCCGGCCGCGTCTACATGGACATGGGCAGGTTCGACGAGGGCATGGCCTCCTGGAAGGATGCGATCCGCGCCGGGCCGGTCCCCGACGACGCCGTCTACTCCAGGATGGTGGAGTCCGCCGCAGGCTGCATGCTCTCGATCGTCATGCAGGGGGACATGTACGGCCGCGCGGGGGTCCCGGAGTTCGTGTCCATGATCCCGGGCAGGGACTTCCTGGGGGACATGATGTCCAAGCTGTCCGGGAGCCTGGGGGTCTGCGCCATCCAGAACGGCGTCCTGGGCCTGGCCAACTCCTACTGCCTCCTGTACCTGGACTGCTTCCGCGTGCACACCGACCTGCGCGTCCTGGCCTCCGTGTGCTCCAGGGCCTGCGACGCCCTGGGGGCCATGTGCGACAGGGCCGCGGGCCTGCCGGCGGCCGCCCAGCCCAAGGGGCCCGACCCCATGGAGTGGCTGTCCTCATACAGGGACTTCACCGTGAGGATGAGGGACGCCGTGGACGGCATGATGGGGTCCGTCACAGAGGAGCGCATCGCCGAGCTGGCCTCCCGCTGGGAGCCCACCGACAGGCCCTACGCCTCCCTGGTCCAGTCCGCCTTCGCCCTGAACGCCCAGGCCACAGCGGCCGGGAGGTTCTCGTCCAGGGTGTTCGTGAAGAGCCGGGATGCCCAGATCTCGGCCTTCGAGAAGAGGTACATGAGGGGATGAGACGGATGTCCCGTCGCTTCCCTGCGCACCTGCTTATAGGTGATGGGGGATGCACCGGGCATGAAGACCTGCA
>CAYZSQ010000099.1:0-5576 GCA_964479785.1 uncultured Methanomassiliicoccales archaeon | reverse complement strand
TCTGGAAGCAAAGATTATAAATAACAGACATATCTGGCAGACGGATATGACGGAGATTCTCGAGAGGAACCGCGAGTACGCGGCGGCCATGAAGAACATCCTGAGGCTCAGGGGAGAGCCCGTGGCCATCAAGCTGGTGGCCGAGGGTGATGAGTATCCCGCCGGTTATCAGGAGCCGAACACTCAGATGAGCCACTGCCAGGCCGTATTCAGGGCCAGGGATGGCGAGAGCTTCAAGCTCCCGCTGGAGTCGCAGAACTGTATGATCGGATGCTCCACCCTTGGTATGATAGAGACCCCCGAGAAGATCGCCTCCGGCGAATTCCATGCCAGCACCGGGATGTACGACACCCCCGAGGCCGCCGCCAGGATGGTCGCGGTCAGGGCCATCGTCCCCAGCAAGAACCGGGGCGAGGTGGTCTGCCCCTTGAAGGACGCCGACTTCGTCCCAGATGTGGTCACCATCGAGGACATCCCCGAGAGGATCTACTGGATCGTCCCGTTGGCCACCGCCAAGAGGGGAGGTAGGATCCAGTTCTCCATGTCCTCGTTCCAGGGCGCGTGCGAGGACATCGTCTCGGTGCCGATCTGCACCGGTAAGCCCAACATCTCCATGGGTTGCTTCGTATGCAGGAAGAAGACCACCATGGCCTCGGACGAGATGGCCGTGGGGATCCCCTACATCATGATCCCGGAATTCGTGGAGCGTCTCAGGCGGTACGAGACCGGCGTCATGGCCAAGGCGAAGCGCGACTGAGCCATTGCCACACATCGGTCGGAAAGTAACACTTTAGGTGTCCGCCCGCTGCGATGCTTATGCATCGTAACGGGCTTAAGGACAGCATTAAATAATATAACTAAAGCGACCCTTTGGATTCCGGCGTTCCGGGGACCCTCCGGCGATGGGATAAAAGTGCCAAAAACTTGCGAAAAACCCCCGTTTAGCCATTGTTTTATATGCCCTAAGAAAATTATCGGGCTTGCAAGGGGAGCCGACCGGAAACGGTCGGCGAAAATAGAACAAGGAGGTATGAAATGCCAAAATACGAGGACGTAGTTGACTTGTATGACGACTGCGGAAAACGCATCGCGAAAGACATTCCGCTCGAAGCCATCAGTCCGCTGCGCAACAACGCGATCAAGAAGATCGTGTCCCTGACCAAGAGGACCTGCGCCGTCAGTCTGGCCGGCATCGAGAAAGCCCTCAAGACCGGCTCCATGACCGGAGGCGGGGTCATCATTCAGGGAAAAGAGATCGACATCCCTCTGGTTGAGAACGCTGACAAGATCGCCCAGATCATCAAGGAGTCCGTCCAGGTCTACGACGGGGACGGAACCGAGGTCAAGGTCAAGTCCGGAGGGAAGAACATTGTCGTCATCGTCCCCGAGGCCAGGATGGAGGCCGGAATCGAGTACACAACCGGTTTCACCGCCACCGCCGCCGCCACCACCGAGGCAATCATCGACACCTTCGACATCCCCATGTACAAGGCCAACATGGTCAAGGCCGCTGTATGGGGAAGGTACCCCCAGACCATCACCTTCCAGGGTGCCAACGTCAAATCCATCCTCGAGGTTCCCCAGAACAACGAGGGTGCCGGTTTCGCGCTCAGGAACATCATGGCCAACCACGTGGTCTCCCTGGTCAACAGGAACGCCATGCAGGGAACCGCCCTCTCTGCCATTTTCGAGCAGTGCGGATCCTATGAGATGGGTGACATGATCGGCAACTTCGAGAGGGGCGGACTCCTCGCCCTCGCCTACGAGGGACTGAACGCCGACAACATGCTGTACAGCATCGTCAAGAAGAACGGAAAGACCGGAACCGTGGGAAGCGTCATCGAGTCCCTCATGGCCAGGGCCATCGACGACGGAGTCATCCGCGTGAAGGAGACCCTGCCCAGCGGATACAAGGTCTACACCACCGACGACCTCCCCAAGTGGAACGCCTACGCCGCCACCGGAATGGTCGCTGCCGTCATGGTGAACATCGGAGCCGCCAGGGCCGCCCAGGGTGTCCCCGGTACCATCCTGTACTACAACGACCTGCTGGAGCACGAGTCCGGTCTGCCCGGAGTCGACTACGGAAGGGCCGAGGGTGTCGGAGTCGGAATGTCCTTCTTCAGCCACTCCATCTACGGAGGAGGAGGACCCGGTCTGTTCCACGGGAACCACGTGGTCACCAGGCACGCCAAGGGAGTCGTCATCCCCGCCATCACCGCCGCCAACTGTCTGGACGGTGGAACCCAGACCTTCTCCGCCGAGGCCACGTCCGGTCTCTTCAAAGAGGTCTTCGGAGACATGGAGGAATTCAGCAAGCCCATGCAGTACGTCGCTGCCGAGGCTAAGAAGGAGAAGAAGAAGCTCTGAGGTATGTGTATGTCGAGTCTCAACGCTCCCGCCGCGGACTACGCCGGGGTACCGCTCCCGGAGGTCCAGATCATAACGAACCGCCTGCTCAGCGCGGAGACCACCGAGAAGGTGCTCAACGAGCTGGACAAGATCCCCGACATCAGGCAGATCAACATGACGGGCGAGAGTCTCCCCCGGAACATCAACAGCGGCCCCGGTAAGGGCCTCCCGAACAACCACACCGAGCGCAAGGTGATCAAGGTCGGAGGGAAGGATGTGGAGCTCCGCTACCTAGTCGGAGGGTTCTACATCGAGCTGGAGGTCGATGACGAGGAGACGCTCGACGTTCGCGTCGAGCAGATCAAGGAGGCCTGCAACGCCGCCATCGAGCACGGCTACAGCCTCACGGTGGGAAGGTACTCGAAATACAAACCCACGCTTCATGATTACAGGAGTTGAAAGTTATGGCAACAGCATACAAGAGGCAGTTCTACCCCGGTACCAGCGTCCCTGCCAAAAACAGGCGCAGGTACATGGACCCCAAAGTCAAACTGAAGAAACTGCGCGACGTCGCCATGGACGATGTCGTCAGGATCATGGGACACAGGAACCCCGGAGAGGACTACAAGTCCATCCACCCCCCGATCGAGGAGGGCAAGGAGCCCGACTGCCCCATCAGGAAACTGGTCGTCCCCATCGAGGGAGCCAAGCACGGAGCCCGTGTCAGGTACATCCAGTTCACCGACTCTGTCTACTTCGCCCCCATCTCGCCCTACCAGAGGGCTTGGATGTACCTCTCCAGGTACAGGGGAGTCGACACCGGAACCCTGTCCGGAAGGCAGATCATCGAGGTCCGCGAGCGTGACCTCGAGGTCATGGCGAAAGAGATGATCGACAACGAGACCTTCGACCCCGCCCTCACCGGCATCAGGGGAGCCACCGTCCACGGACACGCCTGCCGTCTCGACGAGAACGGACTGATGTTCGACGGCTGGCAGAGGTACGTCTGGGACGACAAGAAGAAAGAGGTCGTCTACGTGAAGGACCAGGTCGCGATTCCCCTGGACAGGAGGATCTCCGTCGGGAAGCCCTCCGCCATGTCCGACCTGAAGAAGAGAACGACTATTTTCAGAGCTGACGGAGTCGACATGAGGGACGACAAAGAGGTCACCATGTACGGACTCAGGATCCACAAACTGAGGACACTCGGCGGATACCAGCCCTGGAAGGTTAAGGGAGAGTGATTACCATGGCAGGAAAAGAGAAGCTGTTCATGGAAGCATGCAAGAAGAAATTCAAAGAAGACCCCACTGACATGTCCACCAAGTACTACTGCTACGGTGGATGGAAGCAGTCCAAGTCCAAGGTGGAGTTCCAGAACTCCGCCATGGAGATCGCCAAGAAGCGCGGAGTCCCCATGATGAACGAGGACATCGGAGTTCCTCTCGGACAGAGGAGCTGGATGCCCTACCAGCTGTCCCACACCGACATCTTCGCCGAGGCCGACGACCTGCACTGCGTCAACAACTGCGCGATCCAGCAGGCCTGGGACGACATCAGGAGGACCATCCTCGTAGGACTGGACTCCCCTCACCAGACCATCGAGAGGAGGCTCGGAAAGGAGGTCACCCCTGAGACCATCAACACCTACCTGGAGACCGTCAACCACACCATGCCCGGTGGGGCCGTCGTCCAGGAGCACATGGCCGAGGTCAACCCCGCTCTCGTCTGGGACTCCTACGTCAAGGTCTACTCCGGTGACGACGAGCTCATCGACGAGATCGACCCCAGGTTCGTCATCGACATCAACAAGCTGTTCCCGAAGGACCAGGCCGCACAGCTGAAGAAGGCCATCGGAAAGACCCTCATGCAGGCTGTCCGTGTCCCCACCATCGTCGGCAGGCTCATGGACGGTGCCACCGTTTCCAGGCACGCCGCCATGCAGATCTCCATGGCCTTCATCTCCGCCTACAAACTCGCAGCCGGAGAGGCCGCCATCGCCGACTTCGCCTACTCCGCGAAGCACCAGTCCCTCGGAATGGGAACCATGATGCCCGCCAGGCGTGCCAGGGGACCCAACGAGCCCGGAGGAATCCCCTTCGGATACATGGCCGACATGATCCAGTCCGACCGTGTGTACCCCGACGACCCCGGACGCGCCGCCCTCGAGGCCGTCGCCCTGGGAGCCGCCATCTTCGACCAGGTCTACCTGGGAGGATACATGTCCGGCGGAGTCGGATTCACCCAGTACGCCACCGCCGCGTACACCGACAACATCCTGGAGGACTACGTCTACTACGCC
The DNA here is from genome assembly GCA_964479785.1 of uncultured Methanomassiliicoccales archaeon. Taxonomy (GTDB): domain Archaea; phylum Thermoplasmatota; class Thermoplasmata; order Methanomassiliicoccales; family Methanomethylophilaceae; genus Methanoprimaticola. The sequence goes on along the minus strand of CAYZSQ010000099.1, from coordinate 922 downwards.
ATCGACCAGATCAAGTCCAAGTACGGAGGCTTCTGCAAACTGGACCCCAGCAACATGGACGAGGTCATGAAACTCGGTGACGACATCAACGCGTACGCCCTCGAGATGTACGAGCGCTACCCCGCCGTCATGGAGACCCACTTCGGTGGATCCCAGAGGGCCACCGTCGCCGCGGCCTCCACCGGTATCGCCGGAGCCATGGCCACCGGTGTCGCCGATGTCGGTCTGAACTGCTGGTACCTCTCCATGCTCCAGCACAAGGAGAGGACCGGAAGGCTCGGATTCTACGGATACGACCTGCAGGACCAGTGCGGATCCGCGAACTCCTTCGCGTACAGGTCCGACGAGGGTCTGCCCATGGAGGTCCGTGGACCCAACTACCCCAACTACGCCATGAACGTCGGTCACCTCTCCGGATACACCGCTATCCCCAAGGCCGCCCACGTCGCACGCGGAGACGCCTTCACGGCCAACCCGTTCGTCAGGGTCGCCTTCGCTGACCCCGCCCTGGTCTTCGACTTCGCCAACGTGACGAAGGAGATCGGACGCGGAGCCCTCAGGGAGTTCCAGCCGGCCGGCGAGAGGAGCGCTGTCATCAAGGGATGATCTCTTGGAAGTTGGAGACCTGCTGAAGTACATCCCCACCTCGACCGTGGGCAAGGTGACGGACATCCAGGAGAGGGACGGGAGGGTCTGGGCCAGACTGGACTTCACCGACCTCTACTACGATGTCTCGAACCTGATCCCGGCCGACCCCTCGGAGTACATCCCGCTCGCCTACAAGGAGAAGAGGATGTCCGAGAGGGGCATGAAGTCCATCGAGGACATCAAGAGGGAGACTCAGGAGGTCGACATCTCCGAGATGATGCCCTCTGGTGGCGGATAAACGTCCAAGGAAACCTTTTACGGGGGGACATCCCCC
>CAYZSQ010000098.1:0-5631 GCA_964479785.1 uncultured Methanomassiliicoccales archaeon | reverse complement strand
GCTCAAGGAGATATACCTGGAGCTGGAGGAGAGGATCGAGGAGGTCAACGACCGCTGATCGACAGAAAGGTGCCACCGTTCGGAACTAGCCGTGCAAGCAGGTGGCGAGGCTCCGAATGGTTGCCCGGGTCAGTACCAGACCTTCCTCCTGCGCTGCATCAGGATGTAGATGAACAGCGGCCCTCCGATGAACGCCGTCACCACCCCCACTGGCAGCCCGGTGCTGCTCACCACCTTGGCCAGAGAGTCCATGGACAACAGGAACAATGCGCCAAACCCCGCACATGCCGGCAGCAGGAAGCGGTTGTTGGATCCGATGAACGCCCTCACGATATGGGGACACACGAGCCCCACGAAACCGATCGTGCCGGTGAAACTGACCGCGAATGCAGTGAGGATCGCCACGAGGATGAGGCATATCAGACGGGTGCGCTGGGGATCCACACCCAACGACATCGCCGCCTTGTCGCCGATGGACAGCACGTTGATCTTGGACGCGAGCAGCATCAGCGCGATGACCAGGGCGATCATGAACGGCACGACCAGCAGAAGGTCCGCCCAGTCGGCCCTGCCCAGGGTCCCTACGCGCCATGTGTAGGCCTCCTGGAGCTGCGTCGGATTGGCCAGGACCATCAGCAGTGTGGATATTGCGCTGAAGATGTACATGATCGAGATCCCACAGAGGATCATCGTCGTCGACGTGGTCTTCCTAAACCTGGAGATGAATACGATCATCAGGACCGGCAAAAGAGAGAACACGAACGCATTCCCCACCACGGTGTAGTCCTCCGAGAGGAACGGGATCACGGACACCCCCAGTGTGATGGACAGGACCGCTCCCAGGAAAGCACCTGATGATACCCCCATGGTGTACGGTTCCGCAAGAGGGTTCATCATGATGTTCTGCATGACTGCCCCCGCCACCGCCAGCGAGGCCCCCACGAATATCCCCATTATGGCCCGCGGGACGCGCATATCCCACACCACTATATCCTCCAATGTGCCCGATCCGTTGCCCATCAGGTTGTCCAAGAAGATATGGTAGGATTCCGAGACGGAGAGACCATACTGCCCCATGGAGATGGTGATGAAGAACATCGCCACAGCAACGGCCAGACATGCGACGGCGAATACCACCTTCTTCCATGTTCTGACATGGTAGCCCTTGACGAATTCTAGATCGGACCCGTCCATCGGTACACCCCCGAACCCCTCTTGCGTCCTATGATCAGCAGCAGGAAGATCGGACTCCCCACCATGGCCAGAATCGCCCCCACCGGGATGTCCGTGACATTGGACACTATGCGGGACAGCAGGTCGCATGCGGCCAGCAGCAGCGCCCCGACTATCATCGACGCGGGTATCACCATCCTGTTGTCCGAACCGATGACCAGACGCGCGATGTGGGGGGAGACCAGTCCGATGAACCCGATAGTCCCGGTGTAGCTGACGACCGCGGCGGTCATAAACGAGAGCAGCACCAAACAGAGCATCCTGAATTGGCCGACGTTCAGGCCCAGGCTCTTGGCGCTGTTCTCGCCCAGCGTCAGAAGGTTCAGCTGCCTGGACAGCAGCATGGAGATCGTTACGCCGATCAGGGTCACGGCGAGCATCAGCGGGATGTCGTCCCAGGTCGTCCCGGTCAGAGAGCCGACCTGCCAGATGTAGGCGGCCTCGAGATCCTCCTCAGAGGCCGATATCATCAGCAGCGTCACCGCCGCGTTGAAGAAGTAGGAGATGGCCGTCCCCGCGAGGATCAGGGCCGCCGGGGAGTTGCCGATTCTACGACTCAGCAGGATGACGATCACCGCGGGGACCATGGCGCCTATGAACGCGTTGCCTACGATTCCGAACTCACCTAGGATGCTGGTGAACGACACGCCTGCGATGATGGCGGACACCGCCCCGAAAGTCGCCCCGGAGGAGATTCCCGTCGTGTACGGATCTGCCAGCGGATTGCTCATGACGCTCTGCATGACGGCCCCGCCGACCGCCAGGCCCATCCCGCCCACTATTGCGATGATGACGCGAGGCATGACGTTGCTCCAGATGAAGTAGTCGTGCCACCACATCTCGGACCTGAGCGGGTAGGACTCCCCCAGCAGATGATGGTACAAGATGGAGTACGACTCCGAAATCGTCAGACCCTGGCCGACCGTGAGTGCGTATCCAACCACCAGCAGGAGAAGGGCCAGGCACACCAGGATGAACACGGCCTTGACCAACAGCCCGTGGCGGTAGGTCTCGATGAAAACCTCGGAACCGACCATGAGAACGCCTCAGCCTGCGACTACGGCATCATCCTCGTCCTCGAGAATGATGTGCGGGCGTCCGTGCGACCAGATGGTCGTCGACCTCGCCCCGTACACGGCCTCGATCATGTCCGAGTTGATCACCGTCTCCGGCGCTCCGTCGGCGTACACGGATCCGTTGCTGAGAATCAGCACCTGGTCGGAGTATTTGGCGGCAATGTTAAGGTCGTGGCTTATCATCACCACGAGAATGCCGTTGTTGTGTGCATAGTCGCGTAGCATGCGGGAGACGCCCATCTGATGCTTGATATCCAGATTCGATGTCGGCTCGTCCAGAAGCAGGATCTGGGGCTCCTGGACGAGGCCTCTCGCGAGCATGACCTTCTGATGCTGTCCGGCAGACAGCTCGTTGAATGGGCGGTAGGCGAGGTCCTCTATCCCGAGCCTCACCAGAGTCTGGTGGACCTTGGCGAGGTCCTCGTCCAGTGAACCCCATCTGCTGTGTGGGTTCCTGCCCAGCAGCACCGTGTCCGTGACCGTCAGCGGGAACGTGTCCAAGGACGAGCAGGGGACGTACCCTATGATTTTGGCCAACTCCTTCAACGAGTATTCGGACACATCGCGGTCGTTGACGAGGACCCTGCCCTTGGTGGGTGTGAGGATCTTGTTGAAACAGTGGATGAGCGTGGATTTCCCGACTCCGTTGGGGCCGATGATGGACACCAACCTGCTCCCGCTGAAATTCAGATTTATGTCGCTGAACACGGGTTTGTCCGCACTGTACCCGAATTCCAGACCTTCTGCGATAATGTTCAATGTATCACCGGAATGGAGGGGGTTGCCCCCTCGGTTTTCAAGTCGAGAAGATGTCATCGTAGGTGATCACGGTGGTCATATCGGTCGTGACATCGAAGTCTCCCAGATACGACATGAAGTTGTCCACGAACTCCTGGTGGACGGAATCGCCGAACCCTTCCTCGAACAGATCTGGATAGAAGATCTCGGCGATGTACGCTATCCTGCAGATGACGGGCATGCTCGTGTTGATGTAGATCATGTTCTCGTAGGACTCACCCATGTTCTGGAAGTAGCTGGCATAGTTGTTCCAGGTCTCTGCAGGGGTGAGGGTCGTACCTGTGGTTATGTCGGTGTAGTCTATGGAGTAGTCCAGTGTTCTGAAACTGATGATGTAGTCCGGATTCCAGCTCAGGTAGTACTCCGAACCCTCCTCGATCCTCGTGGACCCGTCCCCCTCCAGTGTGGACACGGTTACTCCGCCGGCGTACTCGCACACCCCGGTGTATGCGGAGTCGATCTCGCTGATGTAGTACCCCATGGTGATGGCCATGAATGAGACCCTCTCGCCGTCCGGAACGGATGCGACGGTCTCGATGATGTAATCTAGAACCTCATAGCACATCTCAGCGAACCTGTATGAGATCTCCTCGGTCTCCGCACCATAGAGGAATCCGATGGTCAATATCCCTCCGATGGAATCGAGACCTTCTGAGGAATCGATTCTGAGCACAGGAATCCCGGCACCTGTGATGTATGACTCGGATGTCCTGAGGTAGGATGCGGAGGGCATGGTGATGACGGCGTCGATACCGACTTCGGCATCCAACGACTGGAAGTTGGCGATGCTTGCGTCAGTGTTCAAATCAAATATGGATCCCCCGAGATCCCTGGCATTGCTGATGATCAGTCCGTGTGCCACACCGTAGTTTGTCTTGGAGTACCCGCAGACATATTCTGCTGCACCCACCTGGATCACGGTGGAGAGAAGGTTCGTTCCGACGACCACGGTGTTCCTGAGCGGGTACGTTATACCCTGGATGTAGTTGGACCCGTCGGCGTTGCTGCAGATCACATAGATCGTTATTCCGGATTCGTTTTCGATCATACTCCGGATCAGTGCCGAATCGGCCTCGGTGACCGAACCGTCGTTGTTGGCGTCTGCCAGGGGATAATCGCTGAAGGACAGTTCCCCTCTGATGATGCCGTCCACGATTTCCAGATCCTCGCTGTCGATTGTTGCATCCCCATTGGCATTGCCCATGATAGCAAGCGATGCGTCGACCTCGATGTTATCGGAGTTACCATTGCCCGATGCCACCACATACACGGCCACAGTTGCAATGACGACTATTGCAACTACTGAGAGTGCGATGATTTTTCCGTTCATAGTATCATTGGATGTATTATCCAATCTGTCATCAAATAGATGGTATTTAATTAGTTGGATTATAAATCCAATTGAAAATCTTTCAAATCGACAGATTATCATGATTTACTGTCCAGATCTGTGTTTGTTAATATACCATGTACTGGTATATGGTATATTGGATGATGCATCCAATGTATGAACACCGTTCAAACGAACCGTGACAATGAAAACAATAATATTTGGATGAATAATCCAACTCATCGGGGCATGTCAACAGATGAGCGACATCATAATCATTTCCGACCTGGTGAAGACATACGGCGACAAGATCGCCTTGGACCGCCTGAACCTGAGGATCCGCGAGGGGGAGCTGTTCGGCTTCCTAGGTCCAAACGGTGCGGGAAAGACCACCACCGTCAGATGCGTCTCCACCCTGACCGGCTTCGACTCCGGCACCATAATCGTGGGGGGATACGACATCGTGCGGAACCCCAGGGAGGCCAAGAGGCTGATGGGCGTCATCCAACAGCAGATCTCGCTGGACAAGGACCTGACCGTCCGTGAGAACATGATCTCCCACGCGATGTACCATCTCATGGGAAGGGCGGAACGGGAGGCCCGGATCGCGGAACTGTCGGAGGTCTTCGGCATGGAGGAGTATCTGGACAAGCCCGTGGACGCCCTGTCCGGAGGATGGAAGAAGCGCGCCGCCATAGTGTGCGCCATGCTCCACCACCCCCGGGTGCTGTTCCTGGACGAGCCCACCGCCAGTCTGGACATCAACGCCCGGCGCCTTCTGTGGGATGTCGTCAAATCGCTTCACTCCCGGGGCACCACCATCATACTGACCACCCACTACATCGAAGAGGCGGAGGCACTTTGCGACCGTGTGGGGATAATCGACCACGGCAGGATAATCGCCCTGGACGAGCCCCAGAGGCTCTGCGAGTCCGTAGGATCCACCGCCGTGGAGTACATGGACGGCGACAGGACGGAGTACCGCTACTTCCCCGACAGGGAAGGCGCCCAGAACTTCGCCGCGTCGCTGGACTCCGACGAGATCGTGATCCGCAGGACCAACCTGGAGGACGTGTTCGTCGAGCTCACCGGAAGGAGCGTGGAGGCGAGGGGATGAGCGCAGGCGTCCTGAAGCAGGCGTACTACGTGGCCTGGGGCGACCTCAGGTTCATGAGGCGCAACATCGCCAACATC
>CAYZSQ010000097.1:0-5779 GCA_964479785.1 uncultured Methanomassiliicoccales archaeon | reverse complement strand
TCCTCGCGCTCCCTCTGGGTCTCCAGCCTGACGCCCACGGACTGTGCCGCCTCCTTCAGGATCCTGGCCGCCCTGTCGCTGCCCTCGAAGTCCTCCACCTTGGCGCCGGATGCGCAGACCTTGCCCTTGAAGCTCCCCACGATCCTGGTTCCGGTGAACACCACCGCGTTGGAGCCGGCCCCGGTCTCCTCCTTGATCATGTGCCTGAGGTAGATGTGCAGGTTGTCCTGGGAGTTGAGGACGAAATTGTCCATGAAGCGCTTGGGCCTGACCCCCACGTCCTCGGCGAGGATCCACCTGAGCGTGGGGTCGTCCCTGACGAAGTACCCCTTCTTCAGGAAGCCCTCGTCCTCCAGCTCCCTCAGGATCCCGCGGGTGACGTTCATCCTGCCGTCAACGAACTGAGACAGCTCCTCGGCCGAGAACATCCCGAAGTCCCTGAAGTGGCCCCTGACGATCTCCAGCATGGCGGAGTGCCTGTCCATGCCGTTCACAGGCACCACGTTGTAGCAGGAGTCCCCATCCTGATAGATCACGGAGTTCCTGGAGAGCTCCGAGATGAGGTCTGACGTCCTCTCCGGCGAGAACGGCGAGTCCCCGATCAGCCCCTTCTTGGTGACCGGCTGCTTGCGGGAGACGATGCCCAGCAGCTCCTTGGCCTCGCCGACGGGGACGTACCCCTTCTCGGCCCTGTAGACCGCCGCGTTGCGGAGGTCGGTGTAACCGATGTAGGAGGGGGACAGGCACATCTTCACCAGCCCTCCCCTCTCCATCTGCCTCTTCATGGTGGTCCTCTCGGACACCCTGGCCATAAGCTCCTGGTCCCCGCGGATGTAGCCCCTGGCCTCCACGGCGGCCTGGACGGTCTGATACCTGTTGCTTCCGACATGCTGCTTCCCGAACACGTAGCTCAGGGCCTCCTGCGGGGTCATGGTCCAGGGCTCGAACCTGCCGCAGGCGTAGAACCCGTTCACGAAGTGGTAGCCCCGGTCCTTCAACACCCCGACCATGGCGTCGTCCAGCTTCCCGGCGTCGGTGTTGAGGATCTCCCTGATGCGGACGATGTCGGTGCCCTTCATCCTGAAGAACCCCATCATACTGTCCACGGCGTCCAGGACCTCCGGGAGCATCTCGGGGGAATCCATGTCCATCATGCGGATCTCGATGCATCCGGACATCTCCCACAGCTCCAGGGCCCCCACCACGTTGTCGCCCCTCACCAGAGGGTAGATCCACCTGTCGCCGTAGCGCGAGGACACCTCCGCCCACTTGGAGCCCAGGTCCGGGTCGTAGAGCGACAGCACCCTGACCGGCATGTCCCGGTCCGGGATCCCGGCCTCCAGGGCCGGGACCTCGTCACCCATTATGAGCATGGGGGTCTGGCCCTCGCCGACGGAGATGGTGACCGCGCCGACGGAGGCGGCGACGGCCTCGATCTCGTCCAGCGGAAGGTCCACCAGGTACCTCATGGCGCTCATCGGTATCGGCCCGTAGGCCCTGACCGCCCTGCGGACCAGCTCGGTCGGCGGGTCCCCCTCCGGCTGGCCGGGCCTGTAGACGGCATAGGTGTTCTCGGTGCCCCAGTCCTCCCTCTCATCGAAGTCGCGGATGACCCTCAGCGACCGGTCCAGACGCAGCAGGGACTGTTTGACGTCCTCCTTGTCCATGCCCGTGGCGGCCGCCAGCTGGCGGAGGGTGGCCCTCCCCATGCCGTCGATCATGTTCAGCACCGCGGCGTCCTCCGGCAGGGTCTCGTCCCTCCTGAGCGCGGCGTAGCGGTCGGCCTCGTCCCTGAGGACGAACCTGACCCTCCCCCTGACGAACCTGCCCAGCAGGAGCTCGCCGGAGGCCCTCATGGCGTACCACTCCTCCAGGTCGAACCCGTCCACCCTGGAGTAGACGTCCAGCTCGCTGCCCGCGGAGCCGTAGAACTCGAAGAAGCCCCGGATGGAGTCGAAGCGCTCGCCCTTGGTCAGCCTGTAGCGCTCCACGGTCTCGTAGTCGTAGACGTTGTCGCGGCCGGCCCTCAGGCGCATGTGGTCTATCCTGAGCATGTACTGGTCGTCCTCGGAGATCAGGAACCTGCCCTTGGCCACCTCCTCTGCCGCCGTGAGCGACTCCAGCGACGTCCTGGCGTCCCCCTCCGATATGGACAGGGCGAAGGCCACCTCCTGCACGGTGGCCGGGGCGTAGCACTCCAGGTAGCGGAGCACGATCCGGTCCACCGCCCTCCTGCGGTCGGTGTCGGGGTACTCGACCCTCGAGAAGAACCACCTGTTCCTGCCGTCCACGTCGGTGCGGGCCACCTTGTACATGGACTCCAGCTTGCGGACGCTCCTGAACACCACGTCGTCGCTCAGCTCCAGCTCCTCGGCGATCTCGCTCAGGGGCGTGTCCTCCCCGATGCATCCGTACACCGCGGCGTCGGTGTCGCTCATCTCCCTCTCGCGGCGGGTGGCCGCGGCGTAGTACGGGATCTCGGAGGCCACCATGACATGGGGCTCGTCCAGGAACACCGACCCGAGGGTGCCGTCCCGGATCAGGTCCCTGACCCATCCGTCGACGGTCTTCTTGTCCTCGTCGGTGTAGGCGTAGATGTTCCTGCCCCTCTCCCTGAAGGCCTGCAACGGGCCGGTGGCCATCAACAGCTTGGGGATGTCCGCGGGGGACATCACCCTGGGGGGCTTCTGGGCGTAGTACGGGACCACCTGGTCCTCGGTGAACTCGAACTCGCTGACCGAGTCCCCCAGCGCCCGGTACAGCACCTTCCTGTGCAGCTCCCTCAGCAGGGCGGAGCGGTCCTCCATCAGCACGATGTCGGAGAACCCGGACAGGATGGCGGAGTGGGCGAAGGGGGAGGGGGTGCCGGTGAACTGCATCAGGCTGACCCCCATCTCCCCGGAGTCGATCATGTCCAGCACCAGCCTGGCGTTCCTGATGTCCATGTCGTCCTCCATGACCTCCCGGTAGGTCTCCTCGATCACCGGCACCCTCTCCATGTCCCCGAGGGTCTCCAGCAGGTGGGAGGACCTGACCTGCTGCCTGTTCACCGAGATGGGCCTGCCCATGTAGTTCCTGAGGATCATGAAGCTGCGGGCGGCGGTGTGCCTGAACCTGAGCTTGAATATCTCCGAGTCCTTCAGCGATTTCCTGAGGACCTGCTCCAGCTCGGACCCCCGTATCAGCCCGGGGATCTGGGTCATGTCGAATCTCCGGGGGCAGCCGAGCATGAAGCTGTCGTCCGATATCGTCACGGAGACGTTGGCGCCGATCATCCCGGTCATCCTGTAGGCGTAGGCCCTGGAGAGGGCGTCGTTGACCCTGCGCCCGAAGGGGAAGTGGAATATGAGCTTCTGATTGCCGGAGGGGTCGATGTACTCCTCCACGGCCAGGCGGTCCCGGTCGGGGATGAACCCGGCCACGGCCCGCTGCTCCCTGAAGTAGGAGAGCATGCTCCTGGCCGACCCCTCGTCCACGTCGAAGTCCCTGACCAGCTCCTCGATGGCGGTGTCGTCCGGCAGGTCTATCCTGGAGGACATCTCCCTCCTGAACACCGCGATGTCCATGGACAGGTCGAAGCTGCGGGGCAGCATCTCGCCGGCCCAGGACGGCACGGTGGGCTTCCTGCCGTTGGCCTCCTTGACGTAGGCGGTCATGCCCTTGGAGCGCACGAACTCGAAGGACCTGCCGCCGAGCACGAAGACGTCCCTGGGGGAGAGCCTCTCCACGAACTTCTCGGAGAGCTCCCCGGCGGTGGAGCCGTGGCTGGTGACCACGCGGTAGTTGGCCTCCTCGGGGATGGTGCCCAGGTTCATGAAGTAGATCATCCTGGACCCCTTCTTCTTGCCGAACTGGGCGTCGCCCTCGTCGTACCATATCTTGGAGTAGACGCCCTCGAAGTCGTCCTTGCTGCCCAGGTACCTCAGGACGTCCAGGAAGCTCTCCATGGTCAGGCTGCGGTAGCAGTAGGACCCCTTCACCAGGTCGTAGGCCTCCTGCACGTCCCACCTGCTGTCCAGGCTCATCCCCACGACGGTCTGGGACAGGACGTCGAGGCAGTTCTCGGGGATGCCCACCCTGTCGATGTCCCCGCGGTGGGCGGCCCTGCACATGACGGCGCACTCCACCAGGTCGTCCGGGTCGAACACCAGCAGCCTCCCCTTGGCCACCTTCCCGAAGCTGTGGCCGCTGCGGCCGATCCTCTGCAGGCCCTTCGCCACGGACTTGGGGGAGCCGATCTGGCACACCAGGTCCACGGACCCGATGTCGATCCCCAGCTCCAGGGATGTGGATGAGACGACGCACTTGATGTCGCCCCTCTTGAGCCTCTCCTCCACGTCCAGCCTGATCTCCTTCCCGAGGGAGCTGTGGTGGACCTCGATGTTCTCCAGCCCCCGCTCCTTCAGCTTGTACACCACGCTCTCGGCGCCGGACCGGGTGTTGGTGAACACCAGGGTGGTCTCGTGCTGATCGATGAGATCCTTCAGGGTGTCGTACATCATGGAGTTCACGATGTCCGACGACAGGGCGGTCATGTCCTCGGTGGGGCATATCACCTTGAGGTCCAGCTGCTTCTTCGACCCGGACTCTATCAGTGCCACGTCGCGGATCCCCCCGTCCCGGTCGCATCCGACCAGATAGCCGGCGATGGCGTCTATGGGCGCCAGGGTGGCGGACAGGCCGATCCTGACGAAGTCGTTCCTGCAATGATGCCTCAGGCGCTCCAGCGTCAGCGACAGGAAGGCCCCCCTCTTGGAGTCGCATATGTCATGGATCTCGTCCAGGATGACCCACTCCACCCTGTCGAAGGCCTCCTTGAACTTGGGTGCGGCCAGGATCAGGGCGAGGCTCTCCGGCGTCGTTATCAGGATGTGGGGCGGATGCCTCACCATCCTCTGCCTCTCGCTCTGAGGGGTGTCCCCGGAGCGCACGGCCACCCTGATGTCCGGGATGTCCATGCCGTGGGCGGCGGCCACCTCCCTCATCTCCGCCAGAGGGGTGTTGAGGTTGCGGTTGACATCGTTGGCCAGCGCCTTCAGCGGGGAGACGTAGATGCAGTAGACCCTCTCCTCCAGGGTCCCCTCCCTGGAGTACCTGGTCAGTTCGTTGATGATGCTGGTGAACGCGGTCAGCGTCTTCCCCGAGCCGGTGGGCGAGGAGACCAGGACGTTGCGCCTCTGATGGATCACCGGAATGGCCTTGGCCTGCGGGATCGTGAGGTCGTCGAAGCGCTCGTCGAACCACGTGGAGATCAGGGGCTCCATCAGTCCCATGACCTCGTCCTTGGTGTATGTCCTGTCAACCTTCTCCAGCATCGCAATCACAGTCGGTGGCCCCATGAACGGGTCCGATTTAAGGGTTACTAACGCCGATGTGGCACGCGCACGGTGCCCGCGGGCGACACATTTTAAGCGCTACCGTGGGATTAAGGTAGCATGGGTCGCAGGTCAGCCCTGGTCATCGCAACGGTCCTGGCATCGGTGATAGCCCTTGCGCTGACGTCCCCCGGGGCGTACGCCGCCGACGAGGACGCGCAGACTGAGATCACGATATACGGATACGTCACCGACATCTCGAACCCGGAGAGGAACACCCCGCTCGAGGGCGTGACCGTGTACCTCTACGGGGAGGACACCTCCGACCCCCTGGACTGGGTCACGACCGACGAGGACGGCAGGTTCGAATTCACGTTCATGTACGCCGCCGGGCAGACCCTCCATCTATGGTTCGAATCCGAGGAAGGGTACATGGTGAGGTCCCTGCCGGACCTGGACATGGA
>CAYZSQ010000096.1:0-5821 GCA_964479785.1 uncultured Methanomassiliicoccales archaeon | reverse complement strand
TCAGCACGGCCACGGTGGCCTCGTCCTGGTCCAGGGACACGAACACTATCCTGGGCTTCTTCGAGTCGGCCACCGCCCGCCTCACCCTCTCCAGCTGGGTCTCCCTCCAGTGCCTCTTGGCGATCAGCAGGCTGTCCCCGGTCTCCAGGATCAGGGTGTGGTGCTGCCCGATGTCCTGGGGGCCGGTCTCGATGGTGCCCAGGAGCTTCAGCCTCAGGTCGTCCTCGGAGAACTCGACCTTCTCCACGCGCACCCCCAGGGTCATCCTCCTCTTCTCCGCCCTCTCCGCCCTGAGCTTGTCGGCGGCCTTCTCCTCCCGGCGGGTGGTGGATGCGGTGACGAGGTCCCCCACCTCGATGACGTTGTACAGGTGCCAGATGTCCTCGTCGGTCTCTATGAGGACCCTGACCCCGTCCCCGGAGGGGTCCTCCCCTAGTATGCGCATGTCCAAGGTCAGCGCGGGTGCGGTATACAATGCTTTAGGGAAGGGGGCTGTCAGTAACGGAGGGTTTTGTCCGTAATCCGACAACCTCATTTCTGGCCTGTCATGGCGGATGCGGAGACATTATATACGGTACGCAAATGTGATGATTCCCCGATGGCAGAAGGTTACTTGGTCCTGGAGGACGGGACCGTTTTCGAAGGGGAGCTGTTCGGCGCCGAGTGCGAGACGGACGGAGAGGTGGTCTTCACCACGGGCATGTGCGGTTACCAGGAGAGCCTCACCGACCCGTCGTTCAAGGGCCAGATACTGGTCATGACGTACCCGCTCATCGGGAACTACGGCGTGACCGACGAGTACTATCAGTCCAGGTCCATCCACGTCAGGGGGCTGGTCGTGAGGGAGCACTGCCGGGAGCCGTCGCCGATGTACGGCGGCAGGACCATAGACGACTTCCTCAGGAAGTTCGGCGTCCCCGGCATCTCGGGCATCGACACCAGGGAGCTCGTGATCAAGATACGCACCGAAGGGACAGTCAAGGGGGCCATCACCTCAGACGCCGAGGGGATCGAGGACCTGGTGAGGAGGCTCAGGGGGATGCCCGCGCCATCGGAGAGCAACCTGGTGGCGGAGGTGTCGTCCTCGGAGATAGTGAGGTACGACTCCGGGAAGGAGCTCACCGTGGGCATGATCGACTGCGGCGCCAAGTCCGGCATCGTCAGGGACCTGACCGCCAGGTTCAACACCGTCTCCTTCCCCTACGACACCCCGGCGGACGTCATCGTGGACTCGGGGGTGCAGGGGGTGCTCATATCCAACGGGCCGGGGGACCCGGCCCATCCGGACATCGCCAGGACGACGGTCAGGACGGTGTCCGACCTGTCCACGCAGCTCCCGCTGTTCGGGATCTGCTTCGGCAGCCAGCTCATCGGCATCGCCATGGGCGGCTCCACATACAAGCTCAAGTTCGGGCACAGGGGATGCAACCAGCCCGTCAAATGCGACAACCGCGTGTACATCACGTCGCAGAACCACGGGTTCGCCGTGGACGAGCACAGCCTGGACGGCACCGGGCTGACGGTGAACCAGGTGAACGTCAACGACGGGTCGGTGGAGGGCGTGGTCCACAGGGACCTGCCCATATTCACGTCGCAGTACCACCCGGAGGCGTCCCCCGGGCCCTGCGACACATCGTACCTGTTCGACTGGTTCGGCAGGATGGTCAAGGAGGGGAGACTGTGAGGAAGGACTACAGGAAGCTGATGGTCATCGGCTCGGGCCCGATCGTCATCGGACAGGCCGCGGAGTTCGACTTCTCCGGGACGCAGGCCTGCCGCTCGCTGAGGGAGGAGGGCTACAGGACCGTCCTGGTCAACTCCAACCCCGCCACCATCCAGACCGACACCGACACCGCCGACAGCGTTTACATCGAACCCCTCCTGGCCTCCAACGTGGCCAAGATCATCGAGAAGGAGGGCGTGGACGGGGTGGTCTCCGGGATGGGGGGGCAGACCGCCCTGAACATCTGCTCCGAGCTGGCCGACTCCGGGGAGCTGGAGAGGCTGGGCGCCGTCCTGGTGGGGACGCAGCCCGAGGCCATCGCCATGTCCGAGGACAGGGAGCTGTTCAAGGAGACCATGGAGAGGATCGGGGAGCCCGTGCCCGTCTCCCGCTCCGTCAACTCCATCGAGGAGGCCAAGGAGGCCGTCAGGATCATCGGCAGGTATCCCGTGCTCATCCGCCCCGCCTACACCCTCGGGGGGACCGGCGGCGGCATCGCGTACAACGAGGAGGAGCTGGAGGAGATCTGCGCCCGCGGACTCGCCTACTCCAGGATCCACCAGGTGCTCATAGAGGAGTCCGTCCTGGGATGGAAGGAGTACGAGTACGAGGTGATGAGGGACTCCAACGACAACTGCATCATCATATGCAACATGGAGAACCTGGACGCCATGGGGATACACACCGGCGAGAGCATCGTGGTGGCCCCCTGCCTCACCCTGTCCGACGTGGACCACCAGCGCCTCAGGACCGCCGCGCTGAAGGTCATCCGCGCCCTCAACATCGAGGGCGGGTGCAACGTGCAGTTCGCATTCAACCCCGCCAACGGGGACTACAGGCTGATCGAGGTCAACCCCCGCGTGTCCAGGTCCTCCGCCCTGGCCTCCAAGGCCACCGGGTACCCCATCGCCAGGGTGGCCACCAAGATCGCCGTGGGGTACACCCTGGACGAGATCCCCAACAGGATCACCGGGACGACCTGCGCCGCCTTCGAGCCGTCCATAGACTACGTTGTGATCAAGATCCCCCGCTGGCCCTTCGACAAGTTCAGGACCGTGGACCGCCACCTGGGCACCCAGATGAAGTCCACCGGGGAGGTCATGTCCATCGGCAGGACCTTCGAGGAGGCCCTGCTCAAGGGACTCAGGTCCCTGGAGATCGGCGTCAGGGGGCTGGACCGCGTCGACGTGACCGACGACGAGATCCGGGAGGAGCTGGTCAACGCCACCGACAAGCGCATATTCGTGATGGCCGAGGCCCTCAGGAGGGGATGGTCCGAGGAGGAGGTCGCCGACCTCGCCAAGTGGGACATCTTCTTCGTGAGGAAGCTCAGCAACATCATCGCCATGGAGGAGAGGCTGAAGGGATCCGGAGCCGACCCACAGGTCATCAGGGAGGCGAAGGAGATGGGATTCTCCGACGAGACCATGGCCGAGCTCCTGGGGTCCAAGGCCCCGGAGGTCCGCGCCGCCAGGACGGGGGACGGCATCGTCCCGGTGTACAAGATGGTCGACACCTGCGCCGCCGAGTTCGCCGCCGAGACCCCCTACTTCTACTCCACGTACGGAAGGTCGTCGGAGTCCAAGGCCGAGGCCGGAAAAAGGAAGGTAGTCATCGTCGGAGGCGGTCCCATCAGGATCGGCCAGGGCATCGAGTTCGACTACTGCTGCGTCCACGGGGTCATGGCGCTGCAGGAGGAGGGCGTCGACGCCGTCATCATCAACAACAACCCCGAGACGGTGTCCACCGACTACGACATCTCCGACAGGCTGTACTTCGAGCCGCTCACCCTGGAGGACGTCCTGAACGTCATCGAGGCCGAGGACGCCGACGGCGTCATCTGCCAGTACGGCGGACAGACCTCCGTCAACCTCGCCGTCGACCTGGAGAACGCCCTGAAGGGGACCAAGACGAAGGTCCTCGGCACCAGCCCCGACCAGATGGACGTGGCCGAGGACAGGCGCAGGTTCTCCGCCCTCATGGACGAGCTGGGCATCAAGCAGCCCAGGTCCGGGACCGGGTACTCCTTCGAGGAGGCGAAGGCCATCGCGGAGGACATCGGATACCCCGTCCTGGTGAGGCCGTCCTACGTCCTCGGGGGGAGGGCGATGGAGATCGTCTACTCCACCGAGGAGCTGAAGACCTACGTCGACACCGCCGTGAAGGTCTCCAGGAACCACCCCATCCTCATCGACAAGTACCTCACCGAGGCCATCGAGATCGACGTGGACGCCGTCTGCGACGGCACCGACGTCTACATCGGCGGGATCATGGAGCACGTGGAGTACGCCGGCTGCCACTCCGGCGACGCCACCATGGTGCTGCCGCCGTTCACCCTCCCCCAGGGGATCGTGGACGAGATCGTGGGGATCACCGAGAGGGTCGCCCTGGCCCTGGACATCCACGGCCTGATGAACCTCCAGCTGGCTGTCAAGGACGGGCAGGTCTACATGATCGAGGCCAACCCCAGGGCCTCCAGGACCGTGCCCTTCATCTCCAAGGCCACCGGCGTGCCCCTGGCCAAGGTGGGGACCAAGATCATGCTGGGGAAGACGCTGAAGGACTTCGGCCTCAAGGGCTACAGGCCCATCGGCCACTACGCCGTCAAGGCGTCGGTGTTCCCGTTCCTGAAGCTGCCCGGCGTGGACTCCATCCTCACGCCCGAGATGAAGTCCACCGGGGAGGTCATGGGCATCGACGAGGACTTCCACACCGCCTGCTACAAGGCGCTGATCGCGGCCGGCAACAGCCTGCCCACCGAGGGCGGGGTGTACATCACCGTCAACGACCAGGACAAGCCCAGGATCCTGGACGCCGCCAGGCAGCTGAGGGGGATGGGCTTCACCATCTACGCAACCAAGGGGACGTCCACGTACCTGAGGGAGCACGGCGTGGAGACCGTGCCGGTGTTCAGGCTGGACGAGAGGCAGAACCCCAACGCCATCGGCCTCATGAGGGACGGCAAGATCAACCTGATCATCAACACCCCGTCCCAGAAGTCCGGGGCGGTCCGCGACGGGTACACCATGCGCAGGCTCGCCGTGGAGCTGGAGATCCCCTTCATGACCACCGTCCAGGGTGCGGACATAGCCGTGGGGTCCATCCGGGTGGCCAGGTCCGGGAACCCGGGCGTCAGGAGCATGAGGGAGTTCCACGGCCTGATGGACTGAGTCCCCGGGGGGACATTAATCCAGGACGGTCGGGGGCATGGGCGTCCCCGGCCGCCCGTCTTGTTTTTCGAGAAGTCGAGGGCGGAGCCCTCGGGCGGGTTCGTCGGAACGTCCTGCCGGTCACTCCTCGACCATCGCCCTGAGCACGTCCGCCAGGCCGGGCTCCAGGCCGACCTCGCTTGCGTACCTTATCCTCACAGTCCTGCCGTCGACGGTCTCCACACGCTCCCTCTCGCCCTCGGCGAGCTTGAGCTTCTCGGGGATCTCCACCGAGGAGTGCACGCTGGGGGACACGAACAGTGGGATGACGAGGATGTCGTCCTTTCCTCTGGACAGCGCATCCTCCAGGCCCTGCTCCACGGTGGGCTCCTCGAACTCGTTGACGCAGGCTACGGCCTCGAACCCCATGTCCCTGGCGAAGGACGCGTTGGACTCCACCGCTCTGATGCTGGAGCCGTCGAAGGAGCCGTGGCCCACAATGACAACGACCGTTTTGGAGGGGTCGGCGCCGAGGCGGTCGAGCATGGATTCCACCACCCCTCTCATGGAGGGCTCCGGACCGAAGGGCCTCCCGACCCTCACCGGCACCTCCCTGCCGTCGACGCTGACGCTCTCGGGGATGACCAGCGGCTTCTGCTCCGGCATCTTCGCGTCCTCCGGGAGGCCCATGTTCCTGAGGATCTCCTTCAGTTTCTCTTCGGGTATGGGCTTCGAGGGCCCGAGGCCGGTGGCGACCATCAGCGGTATGATGGTGATGCCGTCGACGCCCTCCGAGGCCAGGGACCTCAGGGCGTCCCCCAGGTCCTCGTCTGGGCCGTTGCTGAAGCATCTCGTCCTGATTCCGTACGCCTCCAGCCTCTCGGCCTGGAGGGCGGGGGCGGTTCCGGGTTTCGCGGGGCTGTGTGATATGATCAGTGCGCCTTTCATG
>CAYZSQ010000095.1:0-5829 GCA_964479785.1 uncultured Methanomassiliicoccales archaeon | reverse complement strand
GAGGAGGTCAACGACCGCCGACGACGTGGGAACACGTCGGAGGGAATGGTCGGGCTCCGACCATCCCGGCGGCCGCGTCCGCCCCGATTGTCTAGTTGGATTATATATCCATCTATTGACTGTCATAAACACACAGTTCGTGAACGGATTGAGTAGAGTCCGATGGCTCGCGCCATTGGTTGCCCTCTCGCACCACCGGACATGCCCTCATCAGGCATCTGGCGGTTGGTACGCCTTTCCTCCCCGTTCCCAACCGTCCATCAGGAAGAACATCCCGTGGTCGTGGAGCCATTCGTTCGACACGCCCTGCTTCATGGCGAGGCAGTCGGACGCGCGCCAGTAGCTGTCCTGCATGGCGCAAGCCCAGGACGCCTTCACCCAGTCAAGCGTGACGGACCCGTCGGGGGCCCTGCGGTACGCAGGGCACAGGGCCTTCAGGGCCCTGAACCTCCTGTACCGCTTCTTCCACTGCCTGAAGATGAACTGGCGCACCCTCCTGCGGACCCATCCGTCGAGCGTCTTGAGGACGTTGTCATTGGTGGTCGCCCCGAAGTACCCAATCCATCCGCGCATGTACGAGGCCAGCTCATTCAGCATCGTCTCCAGGGACACTCCGCGGTTGCGCTTCGTAATCTCCCTGACACGCTTCTTGAACTTCCTCAGCGCCTTCGGGTGGGGCGTGAGCCCCGTACCCCCCTTGACTCGGGTGAGCTTGAAGCCGAGGAACTTCAGGTTCACGGGGGACCCTATCTCGGTCTTCTCCCTGTTCACCCGAAGCCTCAGCTCCTTGTCTAGCTTGTCGAGGTATATGTTGGACAGCAGTGGGCTCAGGGGCCCGCCCTGCGGTTTGGCCTGAACTACGACGGCGCCGATGCGATGATCTTCCTGGTGGCGATGCTGGTGCTGCTCCTGCTGGGCTTCATGAACTTGGGCATGCTGCGCGACTATGGGAGGCAGTTCGACAGAAACGTCGGAATGATCGCCAAGATGGAGAACGCCTGGCGGGACCTGTTCTCCTTCGTAGCCTGATGTTCGCCTCTCCGTTCGACTCGTCCAGCAGTATGACGTGGGGCATTCCGTTCACGTACACCACCTTGGAGGACACCCCGTAGACCCTGCGGATGTTCTCCTCGGTGATGACCTCCTTCGACTCTACCGAATGATGACCAGTTCTGAAACCCAGTCCAACCGGTTTCACGCGTTCCAGTAGGACCCGTACGGATGGATGAACCTGCCGTGGTCGGTGGTGACTATGTCGGCACGGACGCCGTACACGTCATGGATCATCTCCTCGTCGATGACCTGATCCACCGTCCCCTTGGAGTACACCGTGGAATCCGCCAGAACAACCACGCTGTCGCTGTAGTTCAGGGCGAGGTCGAGGTCGTGGAGGGCCACGATCGCCCCCTTCCCCTGGGTCCTGCACAGGTGGTTCATGATCCCCATCGTGTCCAGCTGATGCTTCAGATCCAGGGAGCTCGTGGGCTCGTCCAGGACGAAGAAGTCCGAGTTCTGGGCCAGGGCGCGGGCGATGTGCACGCGCTGCTTCTGGCCTCCGGAAAGGTCCGACAGGATGGAATCGTGCAGGGACTCCACATGCATCATCCTCATGGCCTCTGCAGCGATTGAGATGTCCGTCCTGGAGTATGACCAGTCGATGTACGGGCGCCGGCCGGCCAGCACCGTGTCGTAGACGGAGTTGTACCCGAAGGAGACCGCTGACTGAGGGACGTACGCCACCATCTTCGCGAACTCCTTCTTGTCTATCCCCCTGATGTCGGCGCCGTCTATCAGAACCTCCCCGTTCCTGGGCCTCATGATATTGCAGAGGGTCTTGATCAGGGTGGACTTCCCGGAGCCGTTGGGGCCCAGCACCGTCATGACCTCCCCTGTAACGGCCTCGAAGTCGACGTCGTGGATCACGGTCCTGTCCCCGTAACCCTGCTCCAGATCGCTGACGGTTATCCTCATTCGTCCCCCGTCCTGGCTTTCTTCCCGAAGACGAGCCATATGAAGAAGGCCCCTCCGATTACGTACATGATTATCCCCACGGGCAGCTCGCTGGGCCGCATGATCGTCCTGGCCACGATGTCCGACACCACCAGGATCAGCGCCCCCAGGACGGCCGACGCCGGGAACAGGTACCTGGAGTCGTTGCCGATGATCATCCTGCACAGGTGCGGGGCCATCAGGCCGATGAATCCGATGGTGCCGGTGAACGCCAGGCAGATGGAGGTCACCAGGGTGCTGACCAGCAGGCCCCGGTTCCTCAGCTTCCTCACGTCCACGCCCAGGTTGGATGCCACATCGTCCCCTGACGAGAGCATGTTGATGTCGACGGCCACCTTCTCCAGGTACAGGCCGCAGACCACCACTATGGGCACCAGCAGCAGTATGTTCCCCCAGGTCGCGCCGGACAGGCCGCCCATCATCCACATGGTGATGTCCCTGAGCTGGGCGTCGTCCGAGATGTACTTCAGGAACATCAGCCCGGCCTGGAAGATGTAGCTGATTATCACCCCGGACAGGATGACCGTGGACCTGGACACGTTGGCCTTGCGTGTCAAGCCGAGGACGATGGCTATGCTCGCCAGCCCGAATACGAAGGCCATGACGGTCTTGGACATGTCGTCGATCGTAATCGTCTGGCCCAGGACATCGTAGCTGGTGTAGTAGGCGGAGCCCAGCAGAGTGGTGCCGAACACTATCGCCAGGGCGGCGCCGAAGGAAGCCGCCGTGGACACGCCCAGGGTGAAGGGGCTGACCAGGGGGTTCCTGAGGAGCCCCTGCATGACAGCCCCCGCCAGGCCCAGGGACGCGCCCGTCATGATGCAGAGGATGATGCGGGGCATCCTCACGTTCATGATGATGCGGGTGTAGTTCGCCTGGGACGGGTCCCCGAAGACATCGAAGGTGAAGGAGTTCAGGACGATCTTGAGGGTGTCCACGAAGGGGACGTCTATCGCCCCTAGGCTGAGCGCCGCGATCATGCTGATGAACAGTGCCACCAGCATGACGAGGATGAACACGGTGCGCCTGTGCTGCTTGAGAAGGTACGTCTCCTCCGGGCTGCCTTCCGCGAACTGCTGCCCGTCGCCGCCGGTTCCGCGCCCGGGCAGGCCTATCAGGGACATCCGTCGATCATCTCCGTATGTGTGGAAGTTGGGGGGTGGACCCCCCGTGTTTCAGGCGGCATAGGACAGCACCAGGTTGTCCCCGTCCGCAGGGTAGTCGGCGCCGTACCTGTACACCAGGGGGTGCCCGTCCTCGAGGGAGCTCTGGTTGTACTTCTCCTGGAACTCGGAGATGGCGGCGCTGATGTCCTCGTAGCCTTCGACCTGCACGTCGTAGACCACGGAGACGATGATCACCAGCCCTATGTGCGCGTAGAGACCGGACATGATCTCCGACTCGATCACGTAGACCTGGTTGTTCTGGTACGCCGGGCTGTCGGTGGTCACCAGCAGGTTGGAGTTGGGGGACCCGACATACGAGTTGTACTCGTTGTCGGCCGCGGCCTCCGCGTCCGCACCGCCGTCGTCGAGGGCGCCGTTGGTGGCACGCATCAGGTACACGCCTATCCTGTCCATCACCTCCGAAATCGCCTCCACCGCGCCGTCGTTGACGGTGTTGGTGACGCTGTCGGTGGGCAGGTCGGTGTAGGACGTGACGTTGTTGGCGAAGGCGTGGGACAGCAGGTCGGCCATGGCCGAGGTGGCGTTGTAGATGGAGTTTCTGCTGTCGAAGGTGCACAGGTAGTCGTACAACTCCGTGCCCTCCAGCGCCTCAGCGACCGCCTGCAAGGTCGCGTTGTAGTCGGCCATGTAGTCGTCCAGCGTCTGGGTGGCGGACTCCGGGTTCCCGAAGACAGTCGACAGCTTCTGGAGGTCATCCAGCAGCGTGTCCCCGTTGCAGTCCAGCCTGATGACCTGGATGCCGTTCTGCTCGCAGGCGCGCTCCACGCTGGAGTACAGGGTCATGGAGGAGACCGGGCATATGACCGCCTGGACGCCGTAGTCGATCAGGACCTCGATGGACGGCGTGTAATAGGTTCCGAGCCTCCGGTTCGTGTCGCCGGCCTCGTATGCCTGCTCGGCGGCGATGCCGAAGGTGTTGTTGCCGTAGTAGTAGCAGCTGATGGTGTCGTCGAGACCGAGCATGATCATGGCCCTGGGCACGTTGGAGTTGATGACGGCCACGTTGGTCAGGGGCTCGTCGAGGATTATGGTCTGTCCGGAGCCGTCCACGATGGATATCTGCCCCTCATCGCTGGACCTCTCGGACGTCAGTACTATCGCGGCGGCGGCCGCTATGACGATGATCGCCGCCGCCACTATCGCTGTGATCTGGTTCTTCTGCATTCTGTCACTCCCCTGCCTTGGCGCTCCTCATGTACCAGACCGCCACAATGATGATCAGGATCACCGCCACCACCGCCACGGCGGCAATGGCCAGGGTGTTGTCTCCGGAGTCCCCTCCGGAGGCCTCCGACGAGACGGAAGCGTAGACGTTCGCTCCGTCCCCCACTTCGATCGTGTAGGATTCCAGGGACGAGATGCCCACAGAGGCCATGTCGTCCAGGGGGACCACCACCAGGGCGTACCCCACGGCCCCCTCGTCGGTGGCCGAGTTCCCGTTGTAGATGTCGTCCGCCGGGACGGTGTACGACGAGCCTCCGGAGGTCACCACTATGGTGGGGTCCGTGAGGTTGGTGAAGAGGATCATGCAGAGGTACTCCCCTGCGACGTAGTCGGACTCCGCGCCGGCGTACCTGACGGCGCCGGAGCTGGAGAAGCCGTACCTGTTGCCGAAGTACTGCACCAGGTCGGCCTCGTCGGAGACGTAGACCCCGTGGTCCACGATAAGGGAGTACGAGCCGGCGTCGGTCAGCTCCTTCTGGGAGAGGACGTCGTCGAGGGTCGCCGTGGAGACAGAGGCCCCGGACTCCTCGACCAGGTAGAACACGAAGCTGCTGCCGTCCACTGATCCGGAGAACGCACCGGTCCTGAAGTCGGACTCGGCCTCGGCGCCGTCCACGTAGGCGAAGCCGCCGATCACGGAGATCCAGACACCGCGGTTGATGGCGCCGCTACCGAGGGAAATGCACACCTGGGCGGCCGGCTCGTCCGACCCCTCGGGGTACTCCTCGATGAAAATATAGTAATCGGAATCCACATCCAGCCCGACGACGGATGCGAAGAGCGTGTCGTCGGTCATGTTCAGACCCACGCCCGCCACCGGGGTGTCATTGGATGCGCTGCCCCCGGTGTAAGGGAACAGGTACATGCCGAACTTGGCCAGGTAGAACAGGGACTCCTGGGTCTCCGCGTACCCGGCCTCGGCTATGGTCGGACCGTCGACGGCGTCCGCGTCCGCCACTTCCGAGGCCCCCATGAGGGGGACGAGGGACAGAGACACGACGACCGCCATAACGATTGTCACAGTCTTGATGCCTTTCATCGTATCACCAATTGAACGATCTCATATTGGATGCTTAATCCAATTTAAAGAAGATGTATTTGAAAATATGTACAAAATCACGTTGTTTATGTATCCTAAATATAATCATTCATCAGCATATACATCCAATACCCCCTACCCCTTCATCCTATTCATATCAAAAACATTACATACTTGTCACATCGCCCTTAATTTAGGAAAACCTAAATGATTGCCCCTCTGCACAAACGATATAACCCTAGGACGAGTCATCCAACTCAATTGCAGTCTGAGTTGGTCAGATGAACGACATCATAATCATTTCCGACCTGGTGAAGACCTACGGCGGCAAGCCGGCCGTGGACCACCTGGACCTGAGGATCAGGGAGG
>CAYZSQ010000094.1:0-5848 GCA_964479785.1 uncultured Methanomassiliicoccales archaeon | reverse complement strand
GGCCTGGAGGTCTCCGACGGGGACGTCGTCGTGGACAAGTCCGAGATGAGCTCCTTCGCCGGCACCGGTCTGGAGGGGATGCTCAGGTCCCAGGGGGTGGACGGGATCGTGGTCTGCGGGCTGGTGGCAAGGTTCTGCGTCCTCGCCACCTACTTCGGGGCCATCGAGAGGGACATCTGCCCCTACATACTCAGGGGCGGCACGGCATCCACGGTGGAGGAGCACATCGGCATGGTGGAGGCCATATGCTACACCGTCTCCCCGGAGGACATCCTCGGGAACCGGGACTTCCGGGGTCTGGGACCATAAGGTTAGTCTACAACGTCACCCTACTCCGACGCATGAAGGTATACGAGGCCTACGAGCTCGCCATCAGAACCGGCATGTCCAACGACCCCAGGCCGGACCCCGAGGTCCGGAAGGTCCTGGACGACGCCAGGGAGGCCCTCGACAAGCTCCCCGAGGACAGGAGGGAGCTGTTCGACCAGGAGAGGCTCTGGAACCCCTACGCGGACTCCAGGTTCTCGGTCATGGCCGAGGAGGCCAGGGAGATCGAGGCCGAGTGCATGATGTGGGGCATCGACATCGGGCCGGCGGAGGTGCTGCTGGCGGACAGGCTCAGGGAGAGGGGCAGGACGATATCCGCGCTGGTGGCCCACCACCCCATCGCCGCCGCCCGCACGTGCTTCCCGGAGGTCATGTGGATGCAGACCGACATGTACCACGAGGCCGGGGTCCCCATCAACGTCTCCGAGGGCCTGATGAAGGGCCGCATGGACGACGTGCTGAGGGGAGTCATGGGATCCAACTACAACCAGGGCGCCGACGCGGCCTCGCTCCTGAACATCCCCCTGATGAACATCCACACCCCGGCGGACAACATGGTCCAGCGCTTCATGGACGACATGTTCGCCGAGGCCGAGCCGAAGACCCTCGGGGACATCGTCGACAGGCTGTACAGGGAGCCGGAGTTCAGGCAGGCCGCCAGGTCCAACAGCCCGCCCAAGATCATGGTGGGCTCCAAGACCAGCCGGTGCGGCAGGGTGGTCTGCAAGATGACCGGCGGCACCTCCGGCCCCAAGGAGATCTACGAGAAGTTCGCCCAGGCCGGAGTGGGCACCGTGGTGGGGATGCACTTCCCGGAGAACCACATCGAGGAGGCCAAGAAGAACAACATCAACGTCGTGATCGCCGGACACATGTCCTCCGACTCCGTGGGGGTCAACCTGATCTGCGACGTGTGGGAGCGGGAGGGCATCGACATCCTCCCCTGCTCCGGATTCACAAGGTTCAGCAGGAACTGACATGTTCGAGAAGTCGTCCACCATCATCCGCGACGGGAGCAAGCTGGACTACTCCTACGTCCCCAGGAACCTTGTCCACAGGGAGCAGCAGATCTCCAGGCTGGAGACGCTGTTCCGGCCGCTGGCCGAGCAGGGCCGCCCCTGCACCGCGTTCCTCACCGGGAGCGTGGGCACCGGGAAGACGGTGACCGCGGCCAGGTTCTGCGCCGACCTGGCCGATTACATGGCCGGGGCCGGGAGGCCGGCGGAGACGGTGTCGGTGAACTGCCGCAACACCTCCGAGTCGGGGGTCCTGCACAGGATAATCCGGCTGTTCGACCCGGGGTACCCCTCCAGGGGGTTCTCGGTGGACGACATGGTCAGGACCCTCTCATCCCATCTGACCGCCAACCGGCGGCCCCTGGTGGTGGTCCTGGACGAGGTGGACGTATTGCTGAAGAGGGGCACCACCGACCTGGTGTACCTGCTGACCCGCCCCCAGAGCGAGAAGGCGGCCCCGGTGTCCCTGATCATGATATCCCAGGAGCCCCTGGACTCCCTGCTGGACGAGGCCTCCATGTCCACCTTCCGCAGGTCCAACGTGGTGAGGTTCAACCGGTACTCGGAGCGGGAGCTGCTGGAGATCGTGACCCTGAGGGCGGAGGAGGCCCTGTTCCCCGACAGGATCGCGTCGGACGCCCTGGTGATGATATCCAAACTCGCATCCGAGTACGGGGACGCCAGGATGGCCCTGGAGCTCCTGGACCGCTCCGCCAACATCGCCGAGGAGGACACCTCCGGGGAGGTCACGGCGGACCACGTCCGGGCGGCCAGGGCGATGATATACAGCTACGTGTCCGAGGCCAAGCTGATGGGCCTGGACGTCAACCGCATGGCGGTGCTGCTGGCGACCGCCAGGGTCATGAAGAGCAACCGCGCGGTGCTGACCTCGGCGGTGGAGAAGACGTATGCGGTGGTGTGCGAGGAGTACGGGCTGCAGGCCCGGAAGCACACCCAGTTCTGGACATACATGCAGGACCTGGAGCGCCACGGCTTCGTGACCCTGGAGTACGCCAGGTCGGACGAGGGCAGGGTGACCATGGTGTCCATCCAGGACATCCCGTCCAAGGTCCTGGCCAAGAAGCTGGAGGCGCTCATCGAGGGCGGCGGCCATGACGAGGTGCGACCACTGCTCCGACGAGGCGGTCACCTTCGTCCGCTACAACGGCGCCCACCTGTGCGCCCGGCACTTCATGCGCTACGTGGAGCGCCGGGTGAAGAGGGAGATCAGGAAGCAGATCGACGTCCGCCCCGGGGACAGGGTGGCCGTGGCGGTGTCCGGGGGCAAGGACAGCATGGTGGCCCTGAGGCTGGTGTCCTCGGTGTTCGGCCCCAGGAACGGCGTGGAGGTCCACGCCATCACAATCGACGAGGGAATAGAGGGGTACCGTCCCCCCAGCGTGGACATCGTCAGGAGGTTCTGCGAGTCCAACGGCATCCACTTCCACCTCAGGTCCTTCTCCGAGCTCGGGGTGACCATGGACGCGGTGGCCCCGCTGTCCGGGGAGTCCAGTCCATGCACCTACTGCGGGGTGTTCCGCAGGAGGCTGATGAACGACGAGGCCCGGAGGATCGGAGCCACCTTCCTGGCCACCGGCCACAACCTGGACGACATGTCCCAATCGGTGCTGATGAACTTCGTCAGGGGCGACGTGGAGAGGCTGGCCAGGATGGGGCCCCACGAGACCGTCCGGCCCGGGCTGATCCCCAGGTTCATGCCGCTGAGGATGATCCCGGAGAAGGAGTGCCTGCTGTACGCCATCCTGTCCGGCACGGAGTTCTGGGACGGCACCTGCCCGTACTGGAGGGAGGCCCTCAGGAACCAGTACAGGGACCTGGTGGACTCCCTGGAGGACAGGTCCCCCGGGGCCAGGTTCAGCATAATGTCCTCCATGGACGCCCTGCGGCCGATGCTGCACCGGGAGTTCGAGGGCGCGGACCTCCACCCATGCCCCGTATGCGGGGAGCCCACCGTGGGCCCCAGGTGCAAGTCCTGCGACCTGCTGGACTCCCTGCGGGAGAGGCTGGGGGACTGAACCTCACAGGTCGATGAACGGGACCAGGTCGCAGCACCTGCAGCGCAGGCACATCGTCCTGCTCGTCTCGGAGGTGAGCCCGTGGCGCTTCATGGCGGCCTTCTGCATCTCCGCCACCGCCACCGCCCTCTGCGGGGTGATCCTCTGCCAGCGTATGCCGGCCTCGATGAGCCGGGGCTTGTTGCGGTCGTTGACCCTCAGGGCCCTCAGCCCGGGGATGACCCCCATCCTGCACAGCCTCTCCATCACCACATCCAGGTCCACGTCGGTCTCCCCCATCCCGTAGATCACGTTGGACGTCACGTTCCCCCTGCCGAAGACGTCGACGGCGTCCCGGAGGAGGCTCCATATGGAGTCGTAGTCCAGGTCGGGGCAGGCCCTCTCGAACAGGTCCCTGCGGGCCGCCTCGAGGTTGATCTTGATCTCGCAGGCCCCCGATTCCTTGAGCCTGACTATGTGCTCCCTGGAGGAGACGTAGGGCTCCACGCCGATGGGCATGTCCGGGTACTCCTCCCTGATGGAGCCCATGACGGCGCAGAACCTGTCCACGGTCTCGTCCACGCTGCCGACGACCCCGCTGGTGAGGCTCACCGCCACGACCTCGCCCTCGGCCACGGACTCCCGGAGCATCTCCATGATGCGCTCCGGGGACAGGTGCTTGTCGAGGGAGGGGTCAAGCAGCGGGGAGGTGCAGTAGGCGCAGCGGTACATGCACCTGGGGTCCAGGTTGAAGAAGGCCTGCTCCGGGCAGTGCCTGACCACCGGCTCGATGGAGATCCTGCGGATGAAGGGCTTCCCCCTGCGGGTCATGGAGAGCCTGCCGTTCTCCCCGACGACCAGCTGGAACTCCGCGTCGCCGGTGGTGATGCTCTTCTTCACCCTGTATCTGCCGAAGGCGAAGACCGCGGAGCCGTAGCCGGCGCCGGGGCCGGCGGTGGAGTGGGATATCCTCACCGGGAGCTCGTATCCCTCGGGGATGGACACCGGCCCGCCCAGCATCAGGACGGACTTCCTCCTCAGATCCTCTTCCATGTGGCACCTTCCGAGGAGTCCTCCAGGGAGAACCCCGCATCCCTCACCCGGTCGCGGATGAGGTCGGCCAGGTCGTACATCTTCCGCCTCCTGAGCTCCTGGCGCAGGTCCACCAGGATGGACATGACGGAGTCCAGGTCCTCGTCGGACCCGGCGTCCTCGGGCATGATGCCCAGGACGGTGTCGAACTCCCTGATCAGGGAGATCCACGCCTCCGCGGTCCCGGAGGTCATGGCGTTCCCGGCCATGGCGACGTTGGACTCCCTGGCCATCTCGAACATGACGCCGATGGCCTCGCGGGTGTTGAAGTCGGCGTCCATCGCATCCTTGAACCTCTGCCTGTACCCGTCGATGACGGCGGCGTCGCACTCCCCCTCCGGCGCGTCCCGGAGGTAGGCCTGGAGGCCGCGGTAGTTGTTCACCAGCTTCCCCAGGGCGGCGTCCGCCTCCTGGAGCATGTCCTCCCCGTAGACCAGGGGGCTCATGTAGTGGGTGTTCAGGAAGTAGAACCTGACCGTGCCCGTGGAGTACTTGGCCAGCACGTCCTTGACGGTGAAGAAGTTGCCCAGGGACTTGGACATCTTCTCCTCCTTGCTCATGCCGTGGCCCTTCACCTGCAGCATGCCGTTGTGCATCCAGTAGTTGGCCAGGGGCTCCCCGGTGACGGCCTCGGTCTGGAGGATCTCGTTCTCGTGGTGCGGGAAGATCAGGTCGTTCCCGCCGCCGTGGATGTCTATCCTGTCGCCCAGGTAGCGCCTGATCATGGCGGAGCACTCTATGTGCCATCCCGGCCTGCCCTTCCCCCAGGGGGAGTCCCAGGAGATCTCCCCGGGCTTGGCGGACTTCCACACCGCGAAGTCCACGGGATCCCTCTTGCCGGGCTCGGCGGCGACCCTGCCCGACGACCTCAGCGACTCCAGGGTCTGGTTGGTGAGCCTCCCGTAGTCCTTTACCTTGGAGACCTCGAAGTACACGCTGCCGTCCTCGGCCGCGTAGGCGAAGCCGTTGTCGATGATCTGCTGGACCATGTCGACGATGTCCCCGATGCACTCGCTGGCCTTGGGATACGCGTCGGCTCTGCGTATGCCCAGCTTGGCGGTGTCCTCGAAGTAGCGGCCGATGTACCTGCGGGAGAGCTCCAGGGGGTCCACCCCCTCCTGGCCGGCGCGGGTGATGATCTTGTCGTCCACGTCGGTGAAGTTTGTGACGTGTGTGACCTGATACCCGGAGTAGCGGAGGTAGCGGGCCACCATGTCGAAGACGATCATGCTGCGGGCGTGGCCCATGTGGATGTCGTCGTAGACGGTGACCCCGCATACGTACATCCTCACCTTCCCGGGTTCGATGGGGGTGAACTCCTCGTCGGAGTTCGTGAGCGTGTTGTGGATCCTGAGAGCCATCTGATCGGCGAAGTGATTGCTTCCGATTATAAGGAAT
>CAYZSQ010000093.1:0-5868 GCA_964479785.1 uncultured Methanomassiliicoccales archaeon | reverse complement strand
CCGGACTCGGTGCCCAGGGACCAGTTGCAGTGCTTCCCGGACCCGTTGATGCCGGCGAAGGGCTTCTCGTGGAGCAGCACCTTGAACCCGTGCCTCTCGGCCACGGTCTTCATGAGGGCCATGAGCTCCAGGTTGTGATCGATGGCCAGGTTGGCCTGCTCGAACACGGGGGCCACCTCGAACTGGTTGGGGGCCACCTCGTTGTGCCTGGTCTTGATGGGGATGCCGAGCTTGTAGGCCTCGAACTCCAGGTCCTTCATGAACTCGATGACCCTGCCGGGGATGCTGCCGAAGTAGTGGTCCTCCAGCTGCTGGTTCCTGGCGGAGTTGTGGCCGACGAGGGTCCTCTCGGCCATGATGATGTCGGGACGCATGGCGTACAGCGCGGCGTCCACCAGGAAGTACTCCTGCTCCCACCCGAGGTAGGAGAAGACGGGGTCGTTCCTGATGCCGAAGTACTTCAGGACCTCGGCGGCGGCCTTGGCCACCGCGGCCTCGGACTTCAGCAGGGGGGTCTTGTAGTCCAGGGCCTCCCCGGTGTAGGATATGAAGACGGTGGGGATGCACAGGGTGTCCCCCATGACGAAGGCGGGCGAGGAGGGGTCCCATGCGGTGTATCCCCTGGCCTCGAAGGTGTTCCTCAGGCCGCCGCTGGGGAACGAGGATGCGTCGGGCTCCTGCTGGCACAGCAGCTTCCCGGTGAACTCCTCCAGGCTCTCGCCCTTTCCGTAGGGCTCGGCGAAGGAGTCGTGCTTCTCGGCGGTCCCGCCCGTGAGGGGCTGGAACCAGTGGGTGTAGTGCGTTGCGCCCATGTCCATGGCCCAGCGCTTCATTCCGGCGGCGACCTGCTCGGCGACGTCCCTGTTGAGGGTGACGCCCTGCTCGATCGACTCGTACACTTTCTGCCTGGTGTCGGCAGAGAGGTACTTCCTCATGTTCTTCCTGTTGAAGACGCAGCAACCAAAGTACTCGGAAGTGGCACCTGCCGGGGGCTCCGCTTTGACCGGGGGCCTCACGAACGCCTCTTCCACCGCATCGAACCTGGTGTAGGACATAATCCTGCATTGTACAATTCTGGACTATAAATGTTTCGGAGAACCGGCAGATAAAAATCCAATAATCAGGGCGGTTATTAGACGAATATCTAATGAAAAACCATAATTTTCGTTTCAACTGTACATATGTGCAGAAAATCCTAGCCGATGGACAAAAATGGCGTCCATCCGGCCGCGGGTACGGACGGGAGAGTGCGCCGGGGGGCCCCGCGGAGGCTCCGACCGTCACCGAGACAAGATTAATAGAGAGGGTATAATTACGACCCTAAAGGGGAAGGGCAAGATGGTTTTCAAACTCTTCAAGAGCGGAGACGAACTGTACGACGAAGGCAAGGAGCTGATCAAGAGGGGCGAGTACGCCAAGGCCCGCGACTACCTCCAGAAGTCCATCGAGAAGGAGGGGGGCGTGGACGACGCGGCCGCGGTGAAGGTGGCCCTGATCGACCTGAAGGACAGGCTGTCCAACGTGGGCGCCTACAGGAACCTGCTCAGCAAGCTGAACTCCCTCAGCAAGTCCGAGTTCGAGTTCGGCATCATGACGGTGAACCGCGACGAGCTCATCACCGAGTGCGAGCTCACCATCCGCAAGATCGAGCTGCTCTCCTCCAGGGAGAACGGTCAGCAGTCGATGCAGAGGGGGACCGCGATCCAGCAGCTGGCCCAGGACTACCAGTCGAAGATCGGGGAAAGGAACCTCATCGTGCTCCAGCTGTTCAAGAACGACACGTCGGTCACCGGGAACACCGAGTTCTTCAACCTCATGGCCGTGTCCTACGAGACCATGGCCGACGCGGTGGTGTGGGAGAACCCGTCCCAGGCCGCCGAGTACGAGCAGCTGGCCATGGGGTACCGCCAGCAGAACGGGCAGAGCGGCGACACCAACCTGGCCAAGGTCAAGGCCTATTCCAGGACCTGCACCTGCTGGCTCTGCGGGAGGATCGCCACCGGCGAGGGGGTGCACTTCTACTCCGCCTCCGCCGACGTGTCCCCGGCCCT
Source organism: uncultured Methanomassiliicoccales archaeon (assembly GCA_964479785.1). Classification (GTDB taxonomy): domain Archaea; phylum Thermoplasmatota; class Thermoplasmata; order Methanomassiliicoccales; family Methanomethylophilaceae; genus Methanoprimaticola. The sequence goes on along the minus strand of CAYZSQ010000093.1, from coordinate 3,817 downwards.
GGCAGGCGAGCAGAAGGCCGCCAAATCCAAGCCGGAGGACAGCAAGCACATCTACATCTGCCGCGCCTGCTACTCGGCGGTCTCCAACCGCTCCGACGAGATCGCCAAGGGGTACCACGTCCAGGCCATGCAGGAGATGAGGGCCATGGAGGCCAGGCTGCAGGCGCAGATCGCGGCCCTCCAGAGCCAGATCGCATTCGCAAGGAGATAATGACATGGACGGGATGGTAGAGCTTCGCTGCAAGTTCTGCGGGGCGCCGCTGGACAGGAGGGACATCGAATCCGACTCCCCCTACGTGACCTGCCCCAGCTGCGGCACGTCCCAGCAGAGGGTGGACGCCAAGGCGTACATGGACCAGATGATGGCCCAGATCCAGTCCTGGATCGGCAAGGCGATCCCCGGGGGGTTCGCCCTGTCCCAGACGGACAACGTGGACCCGATCGCCAGGCACAACATCTACGTGAACAACGTGAAGCCCATGCTGGACGTGGAGCTGAACGAGTACAGGTTCGCCCTGAACGCGGTGATCGCGTCGCCGCTGATCGTGCTGCCGTTCTCCAAGGGGGAGCCGGCCAAGTCGAACCACACGTCCACCCAGGCCTTCGAGTTCAACGCCAAGCTGAAGAGCCTGGAGCCCCTGGCCGTGGACCCGGAGAACAGGGCGGCCGTGGTGAACGGCGAGAACCTGGCCTCGGCCTACGCCCTCATAGTGAACAACTCCAAGCTGCTCACCGACACCACCCCCGGGAGGTTCGCGCTGATGTCCAAGAACTTCAGCGAGGCCGCGGACTCCGTCAGGAACTGCAAGGGCTACGAGCCCCTGGCCGCCAGGCTGGACGCGCTGTCGGAGGTGTGCGAGGCATCGGACATGGTGCTCAACGGGGACTCCACGGGATGCTCCATGAAGGCCGAATCGGCGGTGTCCAAGCTGGAGGCGGCCAAGAAGGAGATCCTGGCCAGCCCCAGGATGGCGGTGATGCTCAGGGCGGTGGACCTGGAGATATCCCAGTGCAGGACCCTGAAGGACACGGCGGACATGTTCAACAGGGGTCAGAGCAAGGACCCGCTGAAGTCCCTGGAGCTTGTGAACAGGCTGTCCAGCCTGCAGTACCCCAGGGACCCCCAGTGGAACCGCCTCCTGGACATGAAGGAGAGGGAGGGGGAGATCCGCGGGTTCGTCACCGAGATCGTGTCCGCCAAGAACGGCGGCAGCCTGCCCATATGCTCCGGGTCCGGGGACATCCTGTACCCGTTCTGGGACGTGGACCTGAGGTACAGCTTCACCACGGGGGCCCTGTTCTCGAAGAAGGCGGTGGAGGTGTCCGAGGACATCATGATACCCGCCACGTTCACACTCAGCGCCCAGGCCCTGGCCAACCCGCGCCACGGCCTCACGGACATATTCTCCAACGCCCCGGAGAGCACCATATTCTCCAAGATCAAGGGGCAGGAGGACAGCATAAGCGGCGGGGCCGGGATAGGCAGGCTCGCCGACTCGGCGGCCATGAACGGCCCCGGATCCAGGGAGGTGGTGCTCCCGGTCAGCACCAGGAGGGAGGCCGCCAGGCTGGTGGAGCTCTACCTGGCCCAGTGCACCAAATCCCACCCGAAACTCAAGCTCAGCAGCCCGAGCGTGAAGAGGCTCGTCTACGTCCCCTGCGGGAGGTCCGCCGACGGCGTGTCCCTGCCCAGGGAGTTCAACGGACTGGTCCCGGGCGTGATGAGGGACCTCGACCTCTCGGCGGTCCTGAAGATCTGAAAGGAGGAATGGAACATGACGGAGGAATCCAAGGGAATCAACCCGCGCACATGGAGCGCCATAGCGGTCGGGGTCTTCCTGATCGCCCTGGCCCTAGCACTGATCATCTATTGGGTCACCGTCGACTGGCTCAACGCGTTCGCGACGATGCTGGTCGTGTTCGGTGTCTACATGGCCGTCGCAAGCTTCGCCAGGAAGGGCGGCGAGACCAACTTCGGCCCTTCGGCCTCTGACTCCGCCTTCGCGGCCGGGGCCATAGTGGCCGGCGTGGGGGTCACCTGCTTCGTGTACAGCTTCTCCGACGAGGTGCTGATCACAGCGGCCGTGCTGATAATCATCGTGGCGATCGTGGGCATCGCGATGGCCATCAAGAACAGGAGCGTGTGAGGATATGACACTGGACGAGACGGTCAAGGACAAGATGAAGAGCGACCTGTCCCTCACCGAGAGGATAGCGCTCTACATCCCGATATACAAGGGATACAGGGAGAAGAACCTCCGCAGGGAGGAGGACAGGGCGGTCAGGCAGGAGCTGTCCAGGGCGATCCAGGGCACCAAACAGGACCTGGCCACCATCCAGAGGGAGCTGGCCTCCCAGACGGACCTGATGCTGGAACTGGAGAGGATCAGGACCAAGGTGGACAAGTACGACATAGGGATCAAGAAGGCCGTGAACGGGTACTCCGGATTCCACTCGGCGGTGAAGATCCTGGAGAAGGACCTGGAGGAGCTGGTCAGATGGGACGCGAAGCTCATCGACGACATCGAGCTCCTGAGGGAGGGCACCGCGGACCTGCTGAGGAGCGTGGACCTGGGCATGGACGTCAAGGCCGAGATCAGGAACCTGGAGAGGGGCATCGACTCCATGATGGAGGCCTACAACCAGAGGGAAGCCGTGATGAAGGGCTTCGACAAGAAGGAGGAGTGATCGAATGGCCACAACCAAGACGAACGTGGTCACCTGGGACAGCCAGGGGCCCGACGACATCATCTACGCATGCGAGCACGACGACCTCAGGACCCTCACCTCGGTGACGGTGCCGGAGCACGCCGTGGCGATCTTCGCCAGGGACGGGCAGCTCACCGGCGTCCTGGAGCCCGGGAGGCACCTCCTAACGTCCAGCAACATCCCCTGGCTCACGAAGCTGTACAACCTGGCCCTCGGATACAAGGAGACGCCCTTCAAGGTGCAGATCATCTACGTGTCCCTGAAGATGTTCAACGGCAAGTGGGGGATCCGCGGGATGATCAAGGCGGCGCCCGGATACGAGGTGCCCATCACCCTGATGTCCAACGGGGACTACCAGTTCCGCATCTCCGACGTGCCGGTGTTCTACACCCAGGTGCTGGGAGGCCTCAAGAACTACACCACCGGCGACGTGAACGCGTTCATGCGCGGGTTCATCAACGAGCAGGTCACCCAGCAGCTGACCAAGCAGTACTACATGGACGTCCTCAACAACCTGGAGAAGGCGTCCACCACCACCAGGGTAATGGTGGAGCAGTACTTCCAGCAGAGGGGCATCGAGCTGCTCTCCCTGAAGATCGCCGAGGTCAGGACCACCGAGGAGGACCAGCAGAAGGTGTTCGAGTACCTGCAGTTCAGCTCCGCCAACGGAGAGGCCTTCAGGAGGTACGAGATCATGGAGAGCATGGCCAACGCCATCGGCACCTCCGAGGGGGGAGCCGCCATGGGGACCGGCATGCTCCTGTTCCCCCAGATGTACCAGCAGCTCCAGCAGCAGCCCATCCAGGGCGTGCAGGCCCAGCAGGTGCAGCAGGCGCCCCAGACCATGTGCCCCTACTGCGGCTCGCCCAACGCCTACCCCTACAGGTTCTGCAACAACTGCGGCAAGCCGAGCCCCCAGGTGCAGGCGCAGGAGCAGCAGGCCGCCCCCGCTCCGGCTCCCGCCGACCCCTCGGCGCCCCCGGCGGACGCACCGAGATTCAACAACTGCCCGTACTGCGGACAGAACATCTCCGGCCTCCCCAAGACGCCGAAGTACTGCCCGTACTGCTCCGAGCAGCTGTACTGAACCCACTTACCCGGCCTCCGG
>CAYZSQ010000092.1:0-5882 GCA_964479785.1 uncultured Methanomassiliicoccales archaeon | reverse complement strand
CCTCCTTGAAGATCTCCCTCAGCTTGCCCTCGGACTCCCCGTAGAACTTGCTGACGATCTCCGGCCCGCCGATGGAGACGAAGTTGCTGCTGGTCTCACCGGCAACGGCCTTGGCCAGCATGGTCTTCCCGGTGCCCGGGGGCCCGTGCAGGAGCACGCCCTTGGGGGCCTCCACGCCCAGCCTCTTGAAGAGCTCGGGGTGCCTGAGAGGCAGCTCCACCATCTCGCGGATCTTCCTCACCGCGTCCCCCAGCCCGCCGATGTCGTCGTAGGACACCTTCGGCACGTCGCCCTTGTTGGCGGCGGGCTTGTCGGAGATCTTCACCTCGGTCCCCGACGCCATCAGCACGGCGTCCCCCGAAGGGGCGAAGGAGGTGATGACCAGGTCGATCTTGTTGCCCATCACGTTCAGGGTGATCGTGTCCCCCTTGGCCAGGGCCCTGCCCTCCAGCACCTGCTTCAGGTACTCCTCCCCTCCCTGCAGCCTCAGCTGCTCGGTGGGTGCGAACGTGATCTTCTCGGCGTTCTTGGCGGTGACCTTCTTCACGGCCACCCTCTCGTCCAGGGACACGCCGGCGTTGCGCCTGGTGCCCCCGTCGATCCTGATGATGCCGCGGTTGGCGTCCTCCGGCGCTCCCCTGAGCACCTTCGCCACGGTCTTCCTGTTCCCGTCGATCTGCACTATGTCCCCGACCTTGATGCCGAGGATGTCCATGAGCTCGGGGTCGAGTCTGGCTATTCCCCTGCCAGCCTCCCCCGACTTCAGCTCCGCGACCTTGATCGCCTTCTCGTTGACCATACTCATACCTCCTTTCCGATCGATCCTTCGTTCCCATCCTCGTCCCCGGCGTCCTCCAGCATCCTCACGATGCCGTTGCGCTCCGAGACCAGCGAGGCGCGCTCCTCGTCCAGCTCCCTTATCCTGCCGTCTATCTCCCCTATGCGCCTCCGCGCATCCTCGGCGGCCATCCGGTCCACCTCGGCCCGTCCGGCGGGACCTATCATCCTCACCGAGAACTGGCTGCTGTGCATCTCGACGACCAGCGTGAACTCGCTTCTCGGGGAGTACACGATCCTCGTCGGCCCCATGTCGCTGCCCATGCGGGTGCTCTCCACCAGGCCGCCCTGCTCCATCAGGAGCAGGTTCTTCATCACGGCCTGCTGGCTGATCCCCAGCTCCTTGGACAGGCGCAGGGGGTAGCTGGGCTCCTGCACCAGCGATTCCAGTATGCGTCTCCTCGTGGGGTTCTCCACGATGGACAGCAGCATGTCGATGTCATCCATGTTATCCCCTGGTTGTTAACCATCAGTTCACTAGCTACGTATATGTAGGAACTTCTATAAAAAACTATGTTTTCGTTATTAAATCTCGGAGTATTTGATGCATAAATTAATACATCAACAATCCATTATGTACAAATATATCCAAATGATAGCATTAGGTCATGGCAATACCGAAAGACGCACGCATCACCCTCGATGCCGAGGAGATCCCCAAGAGGTGGTACAACCTCGCCGCCGACCTCCCCGGCCTCCAGCCCCCGCTGAACCCCGTCACCAAGGAGCCCGCCAGGCCCGAGGACTTCGAGCAGATCTTCTGCAAGGAGATCATCAGGCAGGAGGGGTCCACGGAGAGGTACATCGACATCCCCGAGGAGGTCCGCGACAACCTGATCAGCCTCAACAGGCCGTCCCCCCTGCAGAGGGCGTACCGTCTGGAGAAGTACCTGGGCACCCCCGCGAGGATCTACTTCAAGAGGGAGGACATGAGCCCCCTGGGCAGCCACAAGGGGAACACCGCCCTGGCCCAGGCCTACTACAACGCCGAGTGCGGCGTCCACACCCTGACCACCGAGACCGGCGCAGGCCAGTGGGGGACCGCCCTGGCCATGGTGTCCAACCTCTTCGACATCGACACCACCGTGTTCATGGTCAGGGGCAGCTACGACCAGAAGCCCTTCAGGAAGACCCTGATGCACACGTACGGGGCGGAGGTCTACGCCTCCCCGTCGGAGCAGACCGAGTTCGGTAGGAAGATCCTCAGGGAGCACCCGAACACCTCCGGGTCCCTGGGCATCGCCATCTCCGAGGCCTGCGAGCTGGCCGTCAAGGACGAGGGCACCTGCTACGCCCTGGGGAGCGTCCTCAACCATGTCATGCTCCACCAGACCGTCATCGGCCAGGAGGCCATGCTCCAGATGGAGAAGGCCGAGATCGTCCCCGACTACATGATCGCCTGCACCGGCGGTGGATCCAACTTCGCCGGGTTCACCTTCCCCATGATGCACGAGAAGATCCAGGGGAGGAGCCAGACCGAGATCGTCGCCGTGGAGCCCAAGGCCGCCCCGTCCCTCACGGAGGGGGAGTTCAGGTACGATTACGGGGACACCGCCGGGATGACCCCCCTGGTCATGATGTACACACTGGGGTCCGAGTTCGTCCCCGGGAGCATCCACGCCGGGGGCCTCAGGTATCACGGCATGGCGCCGCTGGTGTCCGCAGCCTACGACCAGGGCCTCATGACCGCGGTGTCCTATGACCAGACGGAGACATTCGAGGCAGGCGTGATCTTCGCCAGGACCGAGGGCATCGTCGCCGCGCCCGAGTCCTGCCATGCCATCAGGGCCGCCATCGACAAGGCTATGGAGTGCAAGGCCACCGGCGAGGAGAAGACCATCGTGTTCTGCCTCTCCGGGCACGGGTTCCTGGATCTGTACGGCTACGAGCAGTTCATCGAGGGTACCCTGCCCTCCTCGTCCATCGCCGAGTGAGCATCCAGCCGGCGTCCCGGCCATCCGGGCGCCGGCAAATATCATCTCCGTCGTTCGGGGGATCAGTAGGTCTGGGACCACCGGAAGTTCTCGGTCCCGGCGCCAAGCTCGAAGTGCAGCCTGGCTATGCCCAGGTCCACACGGGTGAAGGCCCCCACGCCCGCATCCGTCCTGACCGTGTCGTCCGGATCCAGGACGAACAGGAACTTCTGCTGGTTCACGGCGGAGGGCGCCAGCATCACCAGCTCCATCCCCCTCTCGAACCACTCCGGCATGCCGTCGGGGCAGGAGCAGAGCTTGTCCATGGCCTTGCTGGTGTGCTCCCTCCCATCCTCGGCGCCGTAGCCCACGGTGATGACGCAGACCAGCTTCTCATCCTCCTTCAGTTGGAGCCCCAGCTTCCGCTTGCTGCAGGTTCCGCCCACCCAGCAGGTCCTCAGGCCGATGGACTGTGCCAGGAGCACGATGCGCTCTCCGTAGTAGCCCACCTTCTCGTCGGCGTCCCCCTTCCGTTTGACCAGGGCGACGCAGCACCTCACGTTGGAGAATCCCCTGGAGAGGATCCCCCTGAACGCCTCGCCCGCGTCCTCCAGGAGCCTGAAGCGGAGCAGGCCCTCGGCGTTGCATCTGGATATCTCGTCCTCGATCATGCGGACGGCCTCGGGCTCCAGGGGTCTGTCCTCGTATCTCCTGACCGAGTGCCTCCGGAGGGCGGCCTCGCGCAGTGCGTCCGTGGGAATGTCGAATCCTGTCATGTTATCGGGGTTTCTCCGGTACGGAGGTTGCTTCGCCGGCGTTCTTAACCCTGTCGATTCCGGGTTCGCGGACCCGGGAGCATCGCCGGCGGAGAACCCCTATATAGCACCGTCCGCTACCAAAGGATGATGGCAGGTCAGTTGGTGGACGACATCGTCGAGGTGAGGGACCAGAGCGAGGGCAGCAGGCTCTACACCAAGGGGAACTTCGGCTACCCCCGCAGCGGCGGGGGTGTGGACCTGGACCTGGTGGAGGCCACCTACCTGGTGGAGAGCAGGAGGCTGGAGGTGGAGGGCCCGGATGGGCCGATGACCTACGACAGGCTCTTCAGCCACGCCGCCACCGTGGTGGACGGCTTCGACATCAAGTATCTGGTGTTCCGCGACCTGCGCCAGCGCGGCTTCATAGCCAAGTACGAGACCGGGGACTACGACATCTCCGTCTTCCCCCGGGGGAAGACCATGAGCAATTCCCGTCCCGAGTTCATGGTCAGGGCGGTGTCCGAGAGGAACGCCATCGACATCCCCACGTTCATCCGCGAGGTCACCGACACCCGCGAGAGGAGGAAGAAGCTGCTCTATGGGGTGGTGGACGAGGAGGGCGACCTCACCTACTACATGATGGCCATGAGGGACCCCGCCGGGAAGGTGTTCCCGGAGCCCGTGGCCTCCAGGCCCGTGGGTCGCCTGATCCGCGACAGGGTGTTCGTCTTCGACAGGGGGCACGCCGAGGACCTGAGGTCCTACGGGTACTATGGGAAGGCCTTCGTGGACGCCCTCCAGCTGTCCCTGATCGAGAGCTGCCACCTGGTGGGCAAGGGCAGGCTCACCGTCCTGGACCAGGACGGGAACGAACTGTCCTTCGACGACCTCATGGAGCTCGGGTGCTCCATCCAGGACGAGTTCCGCATCAGGTACCTGGTGTTCTCGGACCTGAGGGAGAGGGGGCTGGTGGTCAAGACCGGGTTCAAGTACGGCACCCACTTCAGGGTGTACCAGGCGTCCCCGGACGACTGCCACGCCCGCTACCTGGTCCACGCCGTCACCGACGACGGCATAAGGATGTGGCCGGAGATCTCCAGGACCGTCAGGCTGTCCGGCGGCGTGAAGAAGGAGATCCTGTTCGGCCGCGTCAGGAGGAACTCCGTGGATTATCTGGAGTTCAAGTGGTTCAAGCCTTGATCAGGCCGTCGAGGAAGCGGGCCAGGTCCCTGAACCTGCCGGCGTTGAGGAAGTACACATGGTCCGGCCCGTCCCTCCTGGACGAGATCAGCCCGGCCGCCTTCATCTTCCTGATGGCGGCGTTGGTGCTGGGGCCGTCCATGCCGAACAGCCCGTCCGGGAACGGGGAGCGGGCCTCCTCCCGCGCGAGCCCCCTGACGAGTGTGAGGACATCCTTGTCGGCCAGTGCCAGCAGCATGTCGTATTCGGGGTCGTCGGATATGCCAAGCGCGTTCCTGTTCGTGAGGCAGATGTGCCTGCTCGGCTTCTGGGTGGGCTGTTCCTCTGTCATCGCTTCCGATTCAGTCATTCCTAAATAATAAACTTGTCACCGGCACGGGCGATATCCTGTCCGTGTCGGATGGGAAAGGAGGCGGGATGCCCGGGGGCACCCCGTGGTTCCTCAGAGCTGGATCTCGATGCCGAGCTTCTCGGTGAGCTCCTTGTAGCGGTTCCTGATGGTGACCTCGGTCACGCCGGCCACGTCCGCCACCTCCCTCTGGGTCCTGCGCTCGTTGCACAGGATCGAGGATATGTAGATCGCGGCGGCGGCGACGCCGGTGGGTCCCCTGCCGGAGGTGAGCTCCTTCTCGGAGGCGTCCTTGAGGATCTCGGCCGCCTTGCTCTGGACCTCTCCGCTGAGCTTCAGCTCGGAGCAGAACCTCTGGACGTAGTCCTGGGGCTTGGTGGGCATCAGCTTCAGCTTGAGCTCGCGGGTCATGAACCTGTAGGTCCTCCCGATCTCCTTCCTGCCCACGCGGCTGGAGCTGGCGACCTCGTCCAGGGTCCTGGGCACGCCGCACTGCCTGCAGGCGGCGTAAAGAGAGGCCGCCACGACGCCCTCGATGGACCTTCCCCTGATGAGGTTCTTGTTGACGGCCTTCCTGTAGATCATGGCCGCCGTCTCCCTCACGTTCCGGGGGAGCCCCATGGCGGAGGCCATCCTGTCCAGCTCCGAGAGGGCGAAGGCGAGGTTCCTCTCCGTGGCGTTGGAGACGCGGATCCTCCTCTGCCATTTCCTGAGCCTGTAGAGCTGGGCCCTGTTCCTGGTGGGGATGCTCTTGCCGTAGCTGTCCTTGTTCTTCCAGGAGATCTCGGTGGACAGGCCCTTGTCGTGGATCGTGTAGGTCATGGG
>CAYZSQ010000091.1:0-5950 GCA_964479785.1 uncultured Methanomassiliicoccales archaeon | reverse complement strand
AAGGCCGAGGCAAAGGCCAAGGCCGCCGAGGCACCCAAGGCGGAGGGCGGCAACCCCGACCCCTACGCGTTCATCGTGCCCCCCGTGGCGTCCCCCAACGACGACGCCATCCCCAAGGACGCCCAGCTCAAGGCCGGCGACCTCGGACCCCTCCTGCCCGGAGCACCCCCCGGCGGCAAGATCAACCTGGCCGTCTACTGGGCCGCCGGCTGCGGAGGATGCGACGTGTCCCTGCTGGACATCCACGAGAGGATCCTGACCGTGGGCGACATGGCCAACATCGTGATGTGGCCCATCGCCGCCGACGGGAAGGAGAAGGACATCGAGGCCATGGAGGACGGTGAGATCACCGTCTCCATCATCAACGGAGCCATCAGGAACACCGAGAACGAGCACATGGTCAAGTTGCTCAGGAAGAAGTCCAAGATCGTCGTGGCCTACGGGACCTGCGCCTGCTTCGGCGGGAGCCCCTCACTGGCCAACCTGGTCCCCGGCGGTGCCGAGGAGATCCTCGAGTACGTCTACACCAAGACCCCCACCACCGCGAACTTCCAGGCCGACTACCACAAGGACGCCCCGGTGATCCCCCAGACCTCCTATCAGGCCCCCGAGGGGGAGCTGACCATCCCCACCCTGTTCGACACCGTCAAGACCCTGGACCAGGTGATCGACGTCGACTACAGCATCCCGGGATGCCCGCCCCTCCCCGAGTCCGTCAGCCAGCTCCTGAAGGCCGTCGCGGACTTCGTCTACGCCGGAGTCCCGCTTCCGCCCAAGGGCGCCATGGTCGGTGTCACCACCAGGACCCTCTGCGAGGAGTGTCCCAGGAAGAAGGAGAACGCCAGGATCACCGAGATCAAGGAGCCCCACGAGGTCGACGTCAAGCCCGAGGTGTGCCTGATGGACCAGGGAATCCTGTGCCTCGGACCCGCCACCGTCGGCGGATGCGGTGCCAGGTGCACCAGGGCCGGTCAGCCCTGCCGCGGATGCTACGGAGCGTCCCCCGATGTGCAGGAGCAGGGAGCCAGCATGTTCACCGCTGTCGCCTCGCTGTTCCCCATCCTGGACGAGGACCCCACCTGCGAGGAGGACGAGATCGTCAAGGTCATGAGCACCGTCAAGGACCCGCTCGGGTACTTCTACGCCTACACGCTCGCCAAGTCTCTCATCAAGAGAGCAGTCAAGGAAGGAGGTCAGTAAATGACAGCACCTATCATTTGGGATGACAAGCAGAAAGTCTCCGGGAACCGTGTGACGGTCGACCCCATCACCCGTCTCGAGGGACACGGGAAGATCGAGATCTTCCTGGATGACAAGGGAGACGTCCTGAACGCCTACTGGCAGGTCCCCGAGCTCAGGGGATTCGAGAGGTTCTGCATCGGGAGGAAGGTCACCGAGCTGAACCAGATCACCGCCAGGCTCTGCGGTGTGTGCCCCGGTGCCCACCACCTGGCCTCCACCAAGGCGATCGACGGATGCTACAACACCAAGCCCACCGACACCGCCTACCTGATCAGGGATGCGTTCTACAACGCCCACTTCGTGCACAGCCACATCGCGCACTTCTACGCCCTGGCCGCGCCCGACTTCGTGTGCGGACCCGCGGCCCCCGCCGCGGAGAGGAACGTCCTGGGAGTGGTCGCGCGCGTCGGACTCGAGCTCGGATCCGCGGTGGTCAAGACCCGCCGTGAGGCCCAGCACGTCCAGGCCATCATCGGCGGCAAGCCCACCCACCCCGTCATGGGGGTCCCCGGAGGGGTCACCAAGACCATCTCCAAGGAGGAGCAGGCCCAGATGGTCAAGTTCGCCGAGGGCATGGTGGAGTTCTCCAAGACCTCCATGCAGGTCTTCAAGGACGTGGTCCTGAACAACAAGGACTACATGGACATCGTGCTGAACCCCGACCTGTACTACAACGAGACCTACCACATGGGTCTGGTCAACGACAAGCACCAGTTCGAGATCCACCACGGTAAGGTCAAGGTCGTCAACCAGAAGGGAGAGCAGACCCACCTCTACGACCCCTACGACTACCTCGACAACATCGGCGAGGCCGTCGAGCCCTGGTCCTACGAGAAGTTCCCCTACCTGAGGAACCCCGGGTACAAGGGACTGGTGGGCGGACCCGACAGCGGAATCTACAGGGCGTCCCCCCTGTCCAGGATCAACGTGTGCAAGGAGATGCCCACGCCCCTGGCCAACGACTACCTGAACGAGTACCGCGGCATCCTCAAGGATGTGGGGGTCGACGGACCCTGCCAGCACACCCTGGCCACCCACTGGGCCAGGATCATCGAGCTGGTCTGCTGCGCCGAGAAGTGCCTGGAGGACCTCCAGAACCCCGACATCACCAACGGCGACATCAAGCAGAAGGACATCGTCCCCGGCGGACGCGGAGTCGGATGCGTCGAGGCCCCGAGGGGTACCCTGACCCACGACTACATCTGCGACGAGAACGGAATCGTCACGGCATGCAACCTGGTCGTCGGTACCACCAACAACAACGGCCCCATCTGCATGGACGTCGCCAAGGTCGCCAAGGCCCTGATCCACAACTTCGAGGTCTCCCCCGGTCTGCTGAACATGGTCGAGATGGCGTTCAGGGCTTACGACCCCTGCAACTCCTGCGCGACCCACGCTCTGCCCGGGCAGATGCCTCTGACCGCCGTGATCAGGAACGCCGACGGGTCCATCTACGACACCATCAGCCGCAACTGAGGCTTGAAACACAGGGGCTTCGGCCCCTCACTTTCCATATCCTTCTGCATCCTTCGCGACGACGTCCGCATCGACGACGTCATCCACGCATTCGGAAATCCTGTCCGAGGCACGGTCCCCGATCCGCTTCGACAAGGGTCGTCAGGAGTACTTCGCCCTTCTCTGAGGCGGGTCCTTGAACCTGCCCCTGTCCTTCCCCTTGACCATGAGGTCGGCCCTGCGGCCGATGTCCAGGCCGTCCAGCAGGTAGATCCTGGCGTCGTCCAGGTCCAGGAGGCCGCTGTTCAGTATGGGCCCCAGCAGGTCCTCGCCGATGACGTTCACCGGTGAGCCCCCCAGCATCCTGTTGAACGCCGGGATGACGATGAACCCCCTCGGGAGGGACGGGTACCTGTCGTCCGCGGCGTCCTCCCTGAACCTCCCCCTGAACCAGCAGGGTTCGGTCATCTGCCTCCCCACGCCGTCCCTGAACATCACGGCAGGGTGGTTGTGCGCCATCACCAGCGTGTCGCAGCCCATGACCTCCTCCGACGGCCAGGTGTGGCCGTGGACGAATCCCACGTCATCGAGGCGCAGGCCGGTGGCGGGACGGATCCTCACCCTGGAGGGGAGGAACTCCTCGATGCTGGTGTCGTGGTTGCCGCGGACCACGTCTATCATGTCGTAGCGCTGGAACAGGCTCTCGAAGAAGTCCGGTATCTCCCTGTACTCCTGCTTGGAGGATCCGGGGACGGAGTCCTTCACGTCCCCGATGACTATGAGCCTGGTGACCGACGGGTCGTCCACGTCCAGGAGCACGTCCAGCATGTCCGACGTCCTGGAGACCAGATGGAACCCCTTGGACATCAGGTGGGACTCGACGCCGATGTGCAGGTCCCCGACCACCAGGCAGTTCTCCACCTGGAGCGCCGGGATGCCGGGTATCGGCTGGATGTACGTCATGGCAGCAGTTCCCTCAGGACGCGCGGTATCCCCTCGATGACGTCGGTGGCCATGAGCCCGTAGGACCTGTCTTCGAACGCTTTCTCGCCCGCCCTGCCGCAGATGTAGGCGCCCAGACAGGCGGAGTCGAAGGGTCCCAGCCCCTTGGACAGAAGCGCCGCAACGCATCCTGCCAGCACGTCGCCGGTGCCGGCACCGGTCATCGCCGGCGTCCCGGAGGTGTTGCGCCTCGTGCGCCTCCCGTCGGAGATCTCGTCGGACGCACCCTTCAGGAGCACGGTGGCGTTCAGCCTCTCGGCCAGTTCCCTGGCGTCGCAGCATCCCCCCAATCTCTTGAACTCGCCGTGATGCGGGGTCAGGACGGTGGGCGCGTCGAAGGTCATGCCGGCCACGGCCGTGATGCCGTCGGCGTCGATGACCGTCGGCCGGCCGCATCCCTCGACGAAGGACCTGACGGCCTCCATCGTCCCGGGGTCGGTCCCCAGGCCCGGGCCGATCAGCACGGCGTCGTAGGATTCGGACTCCCTCAGGAGCACGTCGACGGATCCGGGCGTCAGCCGGTCCCCGGGGAGCTTCGTGATCATTAGCACCGGCGAGGCGAGGGCTATGATGTCATGGACGGACTCCGGGGCGAACACCCTCACGATGTCGGCCCCGGTCCTGAGCGCGGCCATGGACGCCATGGCGGGGGCGCCGAAGTAGGGCCCTCCCGCGATGACCATGAGCCTGCCGTTCTCTCCCTTGTGGCTCCCCTTCCGTGGCAGGGGGTACCTGAGCATGTCCCCCGGGCCCACGACGTCCACGGCATCGGCGGGGATGCCTATGTCGGCGATCACTATCTCGCCGGAGTTGTCCCCGTCCATGCCCTCCTTCACATCGTGGAAGGTGACCGTGGCGACGGGTCTGACGGAGATGTCCGAACCCAGTCCCGACGGGACGTCCACCGACACGACTGGCATATCGGCCCCCAGGCACGCCTCGACGAATCCCCTGTAGGGTTCCCGGACCCTGCCGGACACGCCGGTGCCCAGGGCGCAGTCCACGATCACGTCGAACCGGTCCAGGCGGACCTTGGGGTAGTCCATGATGGGGCATCTGAGCTCCGAGTAGAATCCCCAGGCCTCGGCGGTGTGGATCTCCGAGGGTTTCCTCAGGAGTGCGACGGACACCCTGCCCGGGTCCATGAGGGATGCGGCGGCGAAGCCGTCCCCGCCGTTGTTCCCGGGTCCGCAGACGAAGAGGATCCTCCCCTCAGGGTATCTGGCCTCCAGGAAGTCGGCCACCGCCCTCCCGGCGTTGCCCATGAGCGTCCTGACGGGGACGCCCAGCGAGGCGGCGTTGGCGTCCATGACCCTGGAGTCCGTCGGACTCATCATGGGCGGTCACCTCCTTTGGTTCTCGACCAGGATCTCGCCGATCTTGGGGAGGAGCTCCGTCTTGGACATGACGCCCCTCTCCACCTTCACGCAGCCGTGCCTGGCGCGGGGCGCCTTGGGATAGGACTTGTCCTCCAGCACCTCGTACTCGAGGTCCAGGAGCATCGCGCCCTTGGCGATGATGTCCAGGTCCGGATTCTGAACGCACAGCTCCTTGGGGAGCCTCCTGCCCTCCGCCCTGGTGCGGTTGATGTCGAAGTACTCGGGCCAGAGTGTGATCGCCACGTCCGGGTCGTATGCCATGGGGCTCTCTATCCTGAGTACGTATTTATGATTTGGCGACGCGGGTTCCGTGGATGCGGACACGCGCGACGGGATGGAGAAGTGGGGAGGTTAAAGACCGGGTCGCAGGGGACCCGGTGTTTTATGAATCCGATTACTCAAGCAGCACTGCGTTGATGGCACCGTCCTGTCCAGGCCTGGAGGTGACGATGGCATCCCCGATCTCGGTAGTGATGGTTGCCCCTTTGTTCATGATGTTGCGCTGAACGTAGTTGGGGTCAGCCGGGTTGGACTTCACGGTCAGGATCTTGACCTTCTTGACCGTGTTGGTCTTCTTGTCGACCACGTTGGCGTACTGGGCGCTGAGCATTCCAACCTTGACACTTCCGCCGGCTCCGCGATACTGCTTGAGTCTCTGCTCACCGATCCTGGTGAACTGCTTCTCTCTGCCGATCTCGAATTTCCTCTTGCCCTTGTTGGCGACGAGCCTGCCGCCTGTGGGCTTCCTGTTGGATTTACCCTGCCAAAGTGCCATTGTAATCAGCCCTGCTAATCTTGGTTCCCTATTTAAAGATTATCCGCAGGGGAGACCATTTCGACCCTGACCTCGTCACCGTTCACTTCGATCACCG